>NZ_JBEXPJ010000069.1:0-41033 GCF_040611995.1 Lentzea sp. NPDC006480 | reverse complement strand
CTTGTCACCAACTGACCGCACCGCGACGAAGGACGCCACGCTTGATCACGCAATCATGGACAGAGCCGCCCGTTTGACACACCCAGGGCCGGAACGGGCTGCTCGTCGCGAACCCGGACGGCTACCAGTACACGTTCGACGCGGAACGGTTGTGGCGCAAGAACCTGCGCGACAACGACGGCAACGGCCAGATCACCGTCGGCGACGGCGTGGACCCGAACCGCAACTTCGACGAGCACTTCAACTACGACAACGAGGGCTCGTCGTCCGCGACCGCGAGCGAGACCTACCGCGGCACCGGCGCGGCCTCCGAGCCGGAGACCAAGGCCATGCAGGGCCTGCTGACCCGGATCAAGCCGAAGTTCCAGACCAACTTCCACTCCGCGGCCCAGCAGATCCTCTACCCGCAGGGCTGGCAGACCGGGTCGCCCGAGGCCGACAACCCGATCTACGTCGCCATGGCCGGCACCGACGCCAAGCCCGCGATCCCCGGCTTCGACCCGGGAATCAGCTCCGACGAGCTGTACGTCACCAACGGCGAGACCACCGATTACGCCGACGCTCACGCAGGGACCGTGGCCTTCACGCCCGAGCTGAGCGAAGGCTGCGAGGGGTGTGGTTTCGTCTTCCCGGACGACGAGGCTCTCGTCGAAGCGGAGTTCCAGAAGACGCTGCCGTTCGCGTTGTCGCAGGCCAGGTCCGCACTGGACCCGAGCAACCCGAAGTCGTCGGTCGGCATCACCGTCGAGCCGTTCTACCTCGACCAGGCCGACATCGACCCGGAGAACGCGCCACTGTCCATGTTGGACTTCACGTTCGACGTCTCCTACGGCGACCCGCAGGAAGTGCGAGTGCTGGCGAAGAAGTCGCTCGGCGCGGTCCAGGCGAAGTGGCAGATCGGCAACGGGCCGGTGCACAGCACGACGACGTCCGAGTGGACCGGTGGCGAGAAGTACGGCATCGGCAACGCCAACTACTTCCACGTCATGCGCGGCACGGTGACCGGGACCACCCCCGGCGACCAGGTGAAGGTGTGGTTCGAGGGCGGCGGCAAGACGAGCAAGTCGTTCACCTACCGCGCCGTGTCCGAGTCGAACGACAAGGTGCTCGTCCTGTCCGCCGAGGACTACACCGGCGCGTCACCGAACCAGGGCGTCACGGCGCCGAAGTACGTCAACTACTACACCGACGCACTCACCGCCAGCGGCATCAGCAGCGACGTGTACGACGTGGATGCCAACGGGCGCAAGGCACCTGACGCGCTCGGTGTGCTGAGCCACTACAAGGCCGTCATCTGGTACACCGGTGACGACGTCGTCACGCGCGAACCAGGATGGGGCCCCGGCAACGCGTCGAGCCTCGCGCAGTCCGAGCTGTTCGAGGTCCGCGACTACCTCAACGAGGGCGGAAAGGTGCTCTACACCGGCAAGTACGCCGGGCACCAGTACGCGGGCGGGCACGGCACGCAGCTCTACGACCCGTTCGAGAACAAGCAGTGCAGCACGCTGGCCGACGCCGATCTGCGGTGCCGTCCGCTGTCCGGCTCCGGCGACGGTGTGAACGACGTCATCGAGTACTGGTTCGGCGCCTCCGTGATCAACGAGGGCACCGGCCAGGACGAGAACGGCGACCCGTTCGGCGTCAACGGCGTCGCGAACCCGCTGACCGGCGTCTCGCTGACCCTCAACGGCACCGACAGCGCGCAGAACCAGGACCACACGGCGTCGTTCCTGACCACGAGTGGCCTGCTGCCGGCGAACCAGTACCCGCAGTTCGCCAGCGACGTCGCCGCGGCCTGGGACCGTCCTGGCGGCCCGTTCGCGCCGCACTTCGGCGACTACTACGTGTACTCGCAGATCAGCGACGTGTCGTACAAGCGGCTGACGCGCACGATCACCGTTCCGGCTGGCGGCGCGCAGATGTCGTTCTGGACGTCGTACGACACCGAGGCCGCGTGGGACCACCTGTTCGTCGAGGCGCGCACCGCGGGTGGCACCAACTGGACGACGCTGCCCGACACCAACGGCCACACGACGAACGCCACCGGGGAAAGCTGTCCGGCGGGGTGGCGCGACCTGCACCCGCAGCTCGACCACTACCAGACCCTCAACCCCGACGGCACGTGTTCGCCGACCGGCACGACCGGTAGCTGGAACGCGGCGTCCGGCGGATCCGGTGGCTGGCAGCAGTGGAACGTCGACCTGACCGCCTACGCGGGCACCCAGGTCGAGGTCTCCATCGCCTACGCGAGCGACTGGGCCACGCAGGGTCTGGGCGTGTTCGTCGACGACGTCACCGTCACGACCGGTGAAGGCACCACGTCGTTCGAGTCCGGTTTGGACGGATGGGCCGCCACCGGTCCGCCGGCCGGAAGCGCTCCGAACGGCAACAACTTCGTCCGCACCACCGCCGCCGGCTTCCCGGAGGGTGCCGTCGTGAAGACCGCCGACACCCTGTACTTCGGGTTCGGCTTCGAGGGCATCAGCGACGCGGCGACCCGCAACACGGTGATGGCGAGGTCGATGCAGTACCTGCTCGGCTAGCGCTGCTGCCACTTCGGCACGGGCGGCGCGGTGTCAGGACCGCGCCGCCGCAGTGCGGGACGCCCTTGAGCAGGCATAACATGGAGGCATGGGTACTACCCTGGAACTGACCGACGAGGAGCTCGTCCTCCTTCGGCACGCGCTGCGCCACTACCTGTCGGAGTTCGGCCACGAGGAGGCCGACATCGTCCGCAAGGCACGCGCGCTGCTCGGCAAGCTGCCCGCGCCGGCGTCCAAGTAGCCGTCAGGGTTCCGCACCTCGCCGCGGCCCGGCGAGCGATGACGCTTGGCCTGGACCGCGCACCAGCCGAGGAACGCGCCCACGGGCGTGATCGTATGAGGCCGCCGACCAACCGGCCTCGCTCTTCCAGCCGAGGCGCCGCTGCCCTCTCCCCACTCCGTCAGCCGGCAGTCCCGATCGCCTCGTCGAGGATGCTCAGCCCCAGCGTCAACTCCTCCTCGGTCGCGGTGAGCGGTGGCGCGATCCGGAACACCCCGCCCATCCCCGGGATCTGCACGATGTTCATGTGCAGCCCCAGCTCCAGGCACTTCTGGGTGATCGGCGCGCTCAGCGACTCGTCCGCGATCTCCAGCCCCACCAGCAATCCGCGCCCGCGCACGTCCGACACCAGGTCGTGGCGCGCGGCGATGTCGTCCAACCCGTTGCGCAGGAACGTCCCGAGCTTCGTCGCCCGCTCGTCCAGCCGCTCCTCGACCAGCACGTCCAGCACGGTGTTGCCGACCGCGGCCACCAGCGGATCCGACACGTGCGTGGTGAAGAACAGGTAGTTCCGGGCGTGTGCCTCCTCCTCGATCTCAGCCGAGGTGATCACCGCCGCCAGCGGCAACCCGGCGCCCAAGGTCTTCGACAACGTCAGGATGTCCGGCACCACACCGTCGCGCTCGAACGCGTACCAGGTCCCGGTGCGGCACAACCCGGTCTGCGCCTCGTCGAAGATCAGCAGCATCCCGCGCTCGCGGCACTTCTGTCGCAGGGCGGCGAAGTAGCCCAGCGGTGGCTCGAGAATCCCGCCGGAACTGAGGATCGGCTCCACGATGCACGCCGCCAGCGACCCCACCGACTGCGCGTCGATCAGCTCGAACGCCAGGTCCAGCTGAGCCTGCCAGTCACCGGACGGCGCCGGAATCGCGAAGTTGCCCGGCGTCGCGGGCCCGTAACCCTTGCGGCCCGCGGAGTAGGTCGCGGAGGCCGCCGCGCCCGTCATGCCGTGCCACGAGCGAGCGAACGCCACCACCTCGTGCTTGCCCGTCACGAGCTTCGCCATCCGCAGGGCGGCCTCGTTCGACTCGGCACCGGTCGTCAGCAGCTGCACCTTGGACAACGAAGGCGGCAGCGACGAAGCGAGGCGCCGGGCCAGGTCCACGACCGGGCGCGAGAGCATGCCGCTGAACAGGTGGTCGAGGTTGGCGATCTGCCGCCGCACGGTCTCGACGACGCGTGGATGCGAATGGCCGAGGATCGCGCTCATCTGGCCGGACGTGAAGTCCAGGACGCGGCGGCCGTCCTCGGTGAACAGGAAACTCCCCGCCGCGCTGTCGATGATCTCGCGCGTGAACGTGCCGCCGTAGCGGACGAGGTGGCGGTCGGCGTCGTCCCAGAAGGTGTCCATACCCGAAAAGCTACGAGCGCCTGAGCATCAGGTCCATCTCACAATTCCACGCTCGCTGTTCGGTAATACTGAACAGCATGACGCTCAACCCGTGGCGGCTCAAACTGCTCAGCCAGCTCGACGCGCTGGGCACGGTCCGGGCGGTGGCGCAGGCCGCGAACCTGAGCGCGTCGAGCGTGTCGCAACAGCTCGCGGTGCTCGAAAGCGAAACGCGCACGCAGCTGCTCGAACGCACCGGGCGACGAGTCCGGCTGACGTCGGCCGGACTGATCCTGGCGCGGCGGGCCCGCTCGATCCTCGACCACATGGACGCGGTCGAGGCCGAACTCAGAGGCCTCAACGAGGAGCCGTCCGGACGCGTGCGGCTGGGCGGTTTCCAGAGCTCGATCCACACCCTGGCCGTGCCCGCGATCCAGCACCTGAACCATCCGCACCTGGACGTCGAACTGGTCGAGCTGGAACCGCACGCGAGCATGCCCGCGCTGCTCGCCGGCGAGGTCGACGTGATCATCACGACCACGGACTTCGTGGAGCTGCCGGTGCCGGAGGACGTCGACGTCGTCCCGCTCGGCCAGGACCCGGTCGTGCTGGTCACGCCACCGAACCACCCCGCAGGCGGCCTCAGTCAGTGCAAGGACGAGCCGTGGGCGTTCGACATCCCCGGCTCATACATGGCGAGCCTCGCGACGCGGCTGTGCCGGGAAGCCGGGTTCGAGCCCAAGATCGTCGGCCGGTTCAGCAACTACATGCTGACGCTCAAGCACGTCGAGGCCGGGCTGGCGGTCGCGGTGCTGCCCGCGCTGGCCGTCGACCCGAGATTCGACGTGGCGACGAAAGAGCTGCCCGTGACCAGGCGGATCACCGCGGCCGTTCGGCGGGATTCGCGCGCCGCGATCACAGTGGTGCTCGACGCCCTGCATACTCGGTCCCTGGACGGGAGGTGATCATGGGCAAACGGGTCACCATCAACGACGTCGCGAGCGCGGCCGGGGTGTCGCGGCAGACGGTGTCGCGGGCCCTCAACGACAAGGGCGAGATCGACGGCGACACCAAGCAGCGCGTGCTCGACGCGGCCAGGGAGCTCGGCTACCGGCCGAGCCGGTTCGCGAGGGGCCTGGTGCGACCGGACACCACCTCGATCGGCCTGGTGATCCCCGACCTGCTCAACCCGTTCTTCACCGAGGTCGCCGCCGCCGCGCTGGAAGCCGCGCGCGCCAAGGGCTGGCACGTCGTCATCTACGACACGGCCGACAGCGTCGACGAGGAGCTCAGCACGCTGCGGGTGATCGGCTCGCAGGTCGACGCGGTGGTCGGCTACTTCAACCTGCCGGAATCGGCGCTCGACCAGCACACGCACGGCATCCCGGTGGTGCTGATCGGCCGCGAGCACCACGCGCCGCGGTTCAGCTCCATCCGGATCGAAGGCGCCGAGGGCGTTCGCTCGGCCGTCGACCACCTCGTCGCCGCGGGTCACCGCCGCATCGGCATGCTCGACCACGCGCACGCCGAGCCCAGCGACAAGCACCAGTGGTTCTGCGACGCCATGAACGCGCACGGCCTGGTCCCGGACAAGGTCGCGGGCGCCGTGCAGTCGGTCGACGGCGGTGCGGACGCGTTCACCAGGCTGCTCGAAGCCCAGCCGGACGTCACGGCCATCTTCACGTTCAACGACATCATCGCGATCGGCGCGCTGCGGGCGGCCCGGCGGTCGGGCCACGACCTGGCCGTCATCGGGTTCGACGGCCTGCAACTCGGCACCGTGGTCGACCCGGCGCTGACCACCGTCGCGCTCGACACCCGCAGGATCGGCGCGCTCGCCGTCGAGCAGGCCGCCCGGCTGATGTCCGGCGACGAGCCACTGTCGGGTGAGGACATGGTCGTGCAGGCCTACCTGCTCCTGCGCGAGTCCGCCTGACCTGCTATTTCAGTGAGCGGGGGTTGACACCCTCACACGAAGGGGCTCATGCTTCGCGCCACGCCGTGAACGTTCACGGGAGCGTTCACGGGCTCCTCGGAGGGTCCCCGATGACGTTGACTCGACGCAGGTTCCTGACCGGCACGGCGGCAGTCGCCGCCACCGCGTTCGGCGCAGGAGCATGTAGCAGCCCCACCACGGCCAACCCCGGCCGCATCACGCTCTGGTACGGCACGAACTCGGTGTCGGAGAAGCTGCTGGCGCAAGCCGTCGAGCGCTTCCCCGCGCAGAAGCTGACGCCGTCCAAGGTCAGCGGTGAGCTGAACCAGCGGTTGCTCGCCGCGCTGTCCGGCGAGGCCTACCTGCCGGACATCACCCTGATCGGTGACGGCATCTCGACGTACTTCTCGGCCACCGACCGGTTCGCCGACCTGAACTCACTGGGCGCGAAGCAGGACGAACCGCGCTACCTGCCGTGGAAGTGGCAGGCGGGCCGCAGCCCGGACGGGTTCCAGCTCGGGTTCCCGATCGACATCGGGCCGGCCGCGCTCTACTACCGCGCCGACCTGTTCGGCGAGGCCGGGCTGCCCACCGAGCCGCGGGCCGTCTCCGCCGCACTGTCCACTTGGGACGACTACTTCGAGTTCGCCCGGCGGGTCAAGGACAAGCTGCCCGGCCGGTACCTGATCACCGACACGAAGATGGTGTTCACCTACTCGCTCGCGCAGGAGAAGCAGAAGTACCTCGACCGGCAGAACCGCTATCTCGCCGACCAGTCACAGGTGCGACGAGCATGGGACCGCGCGGTCAAGGCGTTCCGGATGGGGCTCACCGCGGGGTACGCGGGTTCGGCGAGCGGAGAGGGCGTCGACCGGCTCGCGGCCTGGAACAACGGCAAGGAGGTCAGCTTCGTCAACGCCTCCTGGATCACCGGCAGCCTCAAGCAGTCCGCGCCGGGCACCTCCGGCAGGTGGCGGGTGTGCGGTCCACCGGGCGGTCCGGGCAACCAGGGCGGGTCGTTCCTCGCCATCACGAAGTACTGCCCGGATCCACAGGGCGCCTACGAGATCGTGAAGTGGTTGCTGTCGCCCGAGAACCAGGCGGCCGCCTACCAGGAGCTCGGGTTGTTCCCGTCGAGCCCCGCCGCGTTCGACGACCCGCGGGCGCTCGCTCCCGAGGAGTTCTTCGGCGGCCAGGTGACCATGGAGGTCTTCGCCGAGGTCGCCTCCGAGGTCCAGGCGGTCTACTTCTCGCCGTACGACATCTCGATCAGCGACACCTACACCGACGAGCTCACGAACGTCGAGAGCGCGGGCAAGGACCCGGACCAGGCCTGGGAGGACGCGCAGACCGCCGTCGAGCGACTGCTGCGCCGGCAGGGGGTGCTCGCGTGAAGCGCAGGTACCTGCCGCAGTACCTGGCGATCGCGCCGTTCTTCGTGCTGTTCGCGGTGTTCGGCGTCTACCCGGTGCTGTACTCGCTCTGGTTGTCGCTGCAGCGGTGGAACGGCGTCGCCGAGATGAAGTTCGTGGGGCTGGAGAACTTCCGGTTCCTGCTCACCGACACCGCGTTCTGGGACTCGATCGGCAACACCCTGATCATCTGGGTGATGTCGACGATCCCCATGCTGATCCTGTCGATGCTCGTGGCACTCGGCCTGAACTCCGCGGTGCGCTGCAAAGGCGCGCTGCGGATCGCCTACTTCCTGCCGAACGTCACGTCGATCGTCGCGATGTCGCTGGTGTTCGGCTCGTTCTTCTCCAACGAGTTCGGTGTCCTGAACTGGTTCCTGGGCCTCGTCGGCGTGGATCCGGTGCAGTGGCTCAGTGATCCGTGGGCGATCCGGGTGGCCATCTCGTTGATGATCATCTGGCGCTGGACCGGCTACAACGCGATCATCCTGCTGGCCGGACTGCAGGCGTTGCCGAACGACGTGTTCGAGGCCGCGAAGCTCGACGGCGCCGGGCCGGTGCAGACGTTCTTCCGGGTCACGCTTCCGTTGCTGCGCCCGGTGTTGCTGTTCTCGGTCGTGATGTCGGCGATCGGCGGGCTGCAGATCTTCACCGAGTCGCAGATCCTGCTCGGCAACCGCGGTGGCCCCGAGGGCGCGGGCATGACGATGGTCCTCTACTTCTACAACACCGCGTTCGCGGACAACGACTTCGGCTACGGCGCCGCCATCGCGTGGGGCATCTTCGTCGTGGTCGTCCTCTTCTCGATCCTCAACTGGCGGCTCGTGCAGCGCCCGCCCAAGTTGAGGTCACAGCTGAAGGGAGCGGCTGAGTGAACCGCGCATTCACCTCGGCGGCGCTGGCGATCGGCGCGTTGATCACGCTGTTCCCCTACTACCAGCTCGCGGTGATGGCCTCGAACACCACCGCGGACATCTACTCGTCGCCGCCCACGTTCTGGTTCGGCGGGCACCTGGTCGAGAACATCGGCGAGGTGTTCGCGAAGATCGACTTCTTCGGCTCGGTGGTCAACACGCTGATCGTGGCCGTCGCGACGACGTTGCTGGTGCTGTTCTTCGACTCGCTGGCGGCCTTCACGTTCGCCAAGTACGACTTCCCTGGCAGCAACGTCCTCTTCGGACTGCTGCTGGCCACGTTCGTGGTGCCGACGCAGCTCGCGGCGATCCCGCAGTTCAGCCTGATGGCGGCGTTCGGCTGGGTCGGCGACCTGAAGGCGCTGATCATCCCGGCGGCGGCGAACGCGTTCGGCATCTTCTGGATGCGCCAGTACGCCCGCGGTGCGATTCCGGACGAGCTGCTGGAAGCCGCACGGGCTGACGGCGCGGGTTTCTTCCGCACCTACTGGTCGATCGGCCTGCCGGTGCTGCGGCCGGCGCTGGCGTTCCTCGGGATCTTCACCTTCATCAACGCGTGGAACGACTACCTGTGGCCGCTGGTCGTGCTGATCGACTCGAACCACGTGACGCTGCAGGTGGCGTTGTCGCAGCTCAACGGCCTGTACCTGAAGGACTACGCCGTCGTGATGGCCGGGACGCTGGTGGCGATCGTGCCGCTGGTGATCGTGTTCCTGATCGGTGCTCGCCATTTCATCCGCAACATCGCCGCCGGTGCCCTAAAGGGTTGAGCACAGTAAGGGCTGACAGTTGTACATCGAAGACATGGGTCCTGGTACCGGAACGTTGCCGCCGCGCGCCTTCTTCACCTCAGACGCGGCGTCGTTGTCGCTCAACGGGACCTGGGAGTTCCGGCTGTCCCCGAACGCGGCCTCGGCCGATGCCGGGGACGACTGGGGCACGATCACCGTTCCCGGCCACTGGCAGCTGCAGGGCCACGGTTCGCCCGCGTACACCAACGTCGTGTACCCGTTCCCGGTCGAGCCGCCGTTCGTGCCGTCCGAGAACCCGACGGGCGACTACCGGCTCTCCTTCGACCTGCCGGCCGAGTGGCCTGCGGCCGAACCGGCTGTGCTGCGGTTCGACGGCATCGACTCGTGCGGGCGGATCTGGCTCAACGGCACCGAACTCGGCGTGACGCGCGGCAGCCGGTTGCCGTCCGAGTTCGAGGTCGGCCACCTGCTGCGCCAGGCGGGGAACGTGCTCTCGGTGCGCGTGCACCAGTGGTCGGCCGGCAGCTATCTCGAAGACCAGGACATGTGGTGGCTGTCCGGCATCTTCCGTCCGGTGACTTTGCTGTCGCGGCCTCGCGGCGGTGTCGCGGACTACCACCTGCAGGCTTCGTACGACCACGTGTCCGGGCTCGGCACGTTGTCGATCGACGGCGCGCTGGTGAGCGTGCCGGAGCTGGGAGTGGTCGGCGCACGGTCCGCCGAGGTGCCGGTCGAGCCGTGGAGTGCGGAGAATCCCAGGCTCTACGACGGTTTCGTGCACACCGATGTCGAACGGGTGCCGGTGCGGATCGGGTTCCGCACGGTCACCATCGAGGACGGCGTGATCCTGATCAACGGCTCGCGCGTGGTGTTCCGCGGCGTGAACCGGCACGAGCACCACCCGAGGTTCGGCCGCGCGGTGCCGCGCGAGACCATGCTCGCCGACGTGCTGTTGATGAAGCGGCACAACGTGAACGCGGTCCGCACCAGCCACTACCCGCCGGACCCGCACTTCCTGGAGCTGTGCGACGAGTACGGCCTGTGGGTGATCGACGAGTGCGATCTGGAGACGCACGGATTCGGCGAGCTGGACTGGGCGGGCAACCCGAGCGACGACCCGCGCTGGGCTGAGTCCTATGTGGACCGCATGCGCCGGATGGTGGAACGCGACAAGAACCACCCGTCCATCGTGATGTGGTCGCTGGGCAACGAGTCCCACACCGGCCGCAACCTGGCCGCGATGGCCGAGTGGACCCGCGACCGCGACCCGTCCCGCCCCGTGCACTACGAGGGCGACTACGCCTGCGAGTACGTCGACGTCTACAGCCGCATGTACGCCTCCCACGCCGAGGTCGAGGAGATCGGGCGCGAACGCAGGCACGGGCTGCCGTTCGTGCTCTGCGAGTTCGCGCACGCCATGGGCAACGGGCCGGGCGGGATGCTGGAGTACCGCGAGCTGTTCGAGCGGTACCGGACCGTGCAGGGCGGGTTCGTCTGGGAGTGGATCGACCACGGGATCGAGGCCGGCGGGCACTACGCGTACGGCGGCGACTTCGGCGAGACGATCCACGACGGCAACTTCGTGATCGACGGGCTGGTGTTCCCGGACCGCACGCCGTCACCGGGTCTGCTGGAGTTCGCCAAGGTCTTCGAACCAGTCCGGATCACCGGCACTCCCTCCGGAATCAGGATCGAGAACCACTACGACCACATCTCACTGGACCACCTGCGCTTCCACTGGACCTACGAGGCCGACGGCACCGAGGTGGCGACAGGTGCCGTGAACGGCTCTTTCGCGGACCTCAGGTCCACGAAAGAGCCGCTCATGGCACACGTCCTCACGCCTTGGCGGCCACCTCGCGGATCAGGTTCGCGAGCTCGGCGGGCCGTTCGAGGGGGAGCATGTGTCCGGCGTCGGTCAGCACGACCGCGGTGCCGCCGAACTTGATCGCGTCGGACTCGGGCACCAGCCGGTCCTCGTCACCGACCACGGCGACCACGGCCTTCTCCTTGGCCACGGTCAGCCCTGCCTCGCGGTCGTACCGGTCCACGGCGGGCCGGAACAGCGCGACCGTCTCCGGCCACTGCCCCCACACCATGTCCGCGGTCAGCTCCACGTCCTCGTCCGCCGGCTGGTCTCCGAACAGCCACCACCGCAGCCCCGCGGTCTTGGTCGGCTCGATCCTCTCCCGCACCGCCCGCACGATCGGCCCGAACGCGCGTTCCAGCTCCCGGACGAGCTTCCCGACCGCCTTCGGCCACGCCAGCGACGACTCACTGCGCCCGCTCGCCGCCGTCGACACGAACACGTTGCCCAGCACCCGCTGCCGGAACAGCCGCGGCCGCCGCTCGGCCATCGCGAGCGCCGCCATGCCGCCCATCGAGTGCCCGGCGATGACGACCTGCCCCTGCGGCACCGCTCGTTCGATCAGCTCCCCCAGGTCGTCGCCGAGCTGCTCGATCGTCGCCGTCTCCTTGGTGGCACCGGTCGACTTCCCGTGCCCGCGGTGGTCGTAGGCGACGACCTGGAACTCCGGGCTCAGCGCGGCCACGACCTTGTGCCAGCTGCGGTGGTCGAGCGCGTAGCCGTGTGCCAGCACGACTGTCACCGGTGCCTCGGGATCGCCCGCCCGCACCACGTTGAGCTCGGTCCCGTCCTCCAGCCGCACCATCGGATTCCCTTTCGCCGTGTCGTCTGATCGTCCTAACGAGACAACACGGATCCGGTTATCGCCGTGGCGTCAAACTCGGCCGAGCACCACATCAGGGGGCAGCTGGCCGCCGCCCACTCCCGGCACGCCGCGGAACTGGTAGGCCGACGCCTTGCCACCCGCCTGGATGATCCACGCCTCCCCCGGCTCGGCCTCCGCGATCACCGACTCCAGGGCGTCGGCGATGTCCGAAGGCGTCAGCAGCGGGAACTCGACCGCGACGAACTCCTCTCTCGCCGCCCCGAGCAGCAACGTGTCCACGAAGCCCGGACACAGCGCGGCGACCACGATCCCGTCCGCGGCCAACGCCTTCCCCGCGGCCCGCACGTACCCGACGACCGCGTGCTTGGTCAGCGTGTACAACGGATCCGCGGGCATGGCGGCCAGCCCGGCCAGCGACGACGTGATCACGATCTTCCCGCCGCCGGCCCGCCGCAACGCCGGCACAGCAGCGCACAACCCGTACACGACGTGGTCGACGTTGACCCCGACGAGCTTGCGGTACCTGGCCACGTCCAGGGAGTCGATTCCGACCTGGCCGCCACCGATGCCCGCGTTCAGGTGCACGATGTCGAGCCGCCCGAACTCCTTCTCGACCTGCGCCACCACCGCGGGCATCGTCGAAGGATCGGTGACGTCACCGGCGATGGCGATCCCGCCGGCAGCGGAGGCGACGCGTCGTGCCCCTGCGGCATCGAGGTCCAGGACAGCCACCGAGGCGCCGAGCCGGGCGAGCCGGCGCACCACCGCCGACCCGATTCCGCCCGCACCGCCCGTGACCAACGCGACCCGGCCTGTCAGATCCACAGTGGACACAACGCACTCCTCAGCTGTTGCGAAGGAAACGGTCCAGCACGCGCACACCGAACTTAAGCGCATCCACCGGCACGCGCTCGTCCACGCCGTGGAACAACCCCGAGAAGTCGAGGTCCGGCGGCAGCTTCAGCGGCGAGAAACCGAAGTTCCGGATGCCGAGCTGCTGGAACGACTTGGCGTCGGTGCCGCCCGACAGCATGTAGGGCAGGACGCGCGCTCCGGGGTCCTCGGCGATGATCGACGCGGTCATGGCGTCCACCAGAGCACCGTCGAACGTCGTCTCCACCGGTGGCAACCCGACCCACTCGCGCTCGACGTCCGGCCCGAGCAGCTCGGCGAGCTCGCGGTCGAACGCCTCCTCGCGGCCCGGCAGGATCCGGCAGTCGACCGTCGCCTCGGCGGAAGACGGAATCACGTTCGCCTTGTAACCGGCGGACAACATCGTCGGGTTCGCCGTGTCCCGCAAAGTAGCGCCGATCATCCGCGACAGCGCGCCGAGCTTGCCGATCGAGCCCTCGATGTCGTCGTCGGGGAAGTCGAGCCCGGTGATCTCCGAGACGCCGTCCAGGAACTCGCGCACCGACGGCCGCACGATCAGCGGCCACTTGTGCTGGTCCAGCTTGGTCACCGCCGCGGCCAGCTTCGCCACCGCGTTGTCGTGGTGGATCATCGAGCCGTGCCCGGCGGTGCCCTTGACCCGCAGCTTCAGCCAGCGAATGCCCTTCTCGGCGGTCTCCACGAGATAGGCCCGCACGTCGTCCTTCAGCGTGATCGAGAACCCGCCGACCTCGGAGATCGCCTCGGTCACGCCCTCGAACAGCTCGGGCCGGTTCTCCACCAGCCACTTCGCGCCGAAGAGCCCGCCGGCTTCCTCGTCCGCGAGGAACGCGAACACGATGTCGCGCGGCGGCACGACACCCTCGCGCTTGAAGTGCCGGGCCAGGGCCAGCGTCATGCCGACCATGTCCTTCATGTCGACCGCGCCGCGCCCCCACACGTACCCGTCCTGCACCGCACCGGAGAACGGGTGCACGGACCACTCGGACGCGTCCGCGGGCACGACGTCGAGGTGACCGTGGACCAGCAGCGCGCCACGGCTCGGATCGGCACCGGCCAGCCGCGCGACCACGTTGCCGCGCCCTTTAGCGCCCGACTCGACGTACGTGGTCTCGTACCCGACCTCGGACAGCTTCTCCGCCACCCACTCGGCGGCCTTGCGCTCCCCCACCAGCGTCGCGGGATCACCCGTGTTGGTGGTGTCGATCTGGATCAGCTCACTGACCAGGGTGACTGCCTCGTCCTCGGCCAGCGCCAGTGCGTTCCCCAATGTGCTCACCCCGTCTTCCTACCACCCGTCAGAACACCGACCAGCCAGTGAGAGTGGTGAATCGGTCCAAGGCGTCCAACCCCGCCACGGAGTTGCCTCGTGCGTCCAAGGCTGGACTCCACACGCAGATCGCGCACTTCCCGGGCACGACGGCGATGATCCCGCCGCCGACCCCGCTCTTGCCGGGCAACCCGACCCGGTAGGCGAACTGCCCGGCGGCGTCGTAGGTGCCGCACGTGAGCATCACGGCGTTGACCCGTTTCGCCCCGCTGACGCCCAACAGCCGCGTGCCGTCATTGCGCACACCGTGGCGCGCCAGGAAGAGGGTCGCCCGGGCAAGATCAGCGCAGCTCATCGCGATCGAGCACTGCCGGACGTACTCGTGCAGCACGACGTCGACGGAGTTGCGCATGTTGCCGTACGAGGCCATGAAGTGGGCCAGCGCGCGGTTGCGATCGGAGTGGTCCAGTTCGGACTTGGCGACCTCGGGATCGACGTCGACCGAGGCGTTGCCGCTCTCCGCGCGCAGGAAGGCCAGCAGCCGGTCCGCCGCCCCGAGCCCGAGGTGGTCGGTGACGACGAGCGCGCCGGCGTTGATGAACGGGTTGCGCGGGATCCCCTGCTCGGTCTCCAGCTGGACCAGTGAGTTGAACGGCGACCCGGACGGCTCGCGGCCGACGCGCGCCCACACGTCGTCGTCCGAGTGCAGGGCCAGAGCCAGCATGAACGCCTTGGAGATGCTCTGGATCGAGAACGGCGTCAGATGGTCGCCGGCGCCGAAGACCTCGCCGTCCAGTGTGGCGACGGCGAGGCCGAAGGCGTGCGGGTCGATCCGGGCGAGGGCCGGGATGTAGTCGGCTACCTCACCACCTGGCGTGACCTCGGCGGCGATGCGGTCCACCAGTTGCTGGAGCTCCATGCCGCCAATCCCATCACGGGATCGGGAGGACTACGCCACCGGGAAAGTGTAGAAACTCGTGTTCTGACCGGCCTTGACAGTGCACGGAACCGTGATGGTGCCGAGCCACGTCGGGGAGCCGTCCGCCATGCGCGGCGTCAGCTTGAGCGTCGCGTTGCCGAGCGAGATCGTCGCCGAGCCCGGGTTGGCGAGCGTCATCGCCGGGAACGTGCCCGTGGCCGTCACGTCGAACGTGCCGCTGGACGGCACCGGCGTGTTCGGAATGGTCGACACCGACGTCAGCGTCTGGGTGGCGCCGCCGTTGGCGACCGGCACGTTGCTGGTCATCGTGCCGTCGACGGACTTCGCGCCGAGGAAGCCCAGCGTCGTGGTGGCGTCCTCGGACACCGTGCTCTTCACCGTGGTGTTGGACACCGCGGTCGGCACACCGACGGTCGCGGAGTCCGGCAGGTCCGCGGAGCTGACCGTGGTCGGCATGTCCTGCGCACCGATGAGCGTGAAGTTGCAGGAGTACGTGATGTTCAGCGACGCCGTCGCGGCGAAGCTCGGGACGGCCGTGGCGACGCTCAGTGCTCCGGCGGCCAGTACGCAGGCAGCGGCGCGTGCGAGGGTCTTCATCTGCAGGGACCTCCGTGAGTACGACATTGAACTGCAAGAAGGCGGTGTTGCTTTACTCGCCAGCAAAGTAACCAGCGGAGATTCCGCAAAGCAAGAGAAAAACCGCTTTTGTCACCTGCGTACGAATTGGCTACGAGCGATTTATCAGTCTCGATCCAATAAATAGTGCGCGCGCAGTGCCAGCTCCAGCGTGAACCGCTCCTCGGCGTCGTGCATTCGGTCGCCGAAGAGTTCGTCCAACTGGTTCACCCGGTAGCGAACGGTCTGCGCATGCACCTGCAGCCGGGCGGCCACCTCGGGCGCGCCGCCGCGTGCCGACAGCCACACGAGCAGCGTTTCGGCGAGCTTCGTCCGCTGCCGTTCTGTCAACGATGCCAACGGCGCCAACGCCCGTTCCGCCAGCTGCCGGGCCAGGAACTCGTCCGCGAGCACGGTCAGCTCGACCAGATGATCGGCGCAGTCGAGCACCGGGCGGTCCGGCAGCACCTTCTCGCGTGCCAGCGCCAGCACCCGGCGTGCGCAGGCCAGCGACCACGGCGCCTCGGCGGGCACCACCGGCAACCCGACCGCCGCGCGCCACCCCGGCAACGCGCGGCGGATCCAGCGCGACACCGCGACCGGGTTCGGCACCAGCAGGTACGGCGTGGCGTCCTCGAAGTTCACCAGGACGTCCGGCGGCAGGTCGTCCGCCGGTGCGGCAGACGGCTCAAGAGCGACCGCGCAGAGCCGGTCGGGCATCGGCCACGCCGCCGCGCCCGCCGCCTGCACGACGCTCTGCCAGTTGCCGGACGGATCACCGACCAGCAGCTCCATCAGCTTGCGCCGCTTGCGTTCCAGCGTCCCCGCCGCACTCGCCTGCGCGGCCGCGTACCCCTCGACCGACAGGCTCACCAGCTCGTCGACGTGCGCGATCATCGCCTCGCCGAGCACCGACATCTGACGCAACGACAGCTCGCGTTGCTCGGCGAACCCGCACACGTGCCGCCACGCCACCCGCGCGCCGATCCGGTACGCCGCCTGCAGGCTGTCGAGGCTGCGGCCGGACTTGAACTCCCACGCCCCGAGCTTGCGGTGGATGTCGTCGTGCGGGTCCGGTTCGGAATCCGGTTCGGCGATCATGTCGACGAACTTCACCAACGCCTGTCGAATGCCATCGACGACGTTGTCCCTGAACAGGCTGTATTCCGGAATCGATTTCTCGATCGCCTCGAAAATGCTCACCGAGACGGGCGCGACTTCCATTCGGAGCAACGGCGCGAGCTCCCGCGGGACCGATCTGCGCGGATCGTCCAGCCCAGTCACCCTCGCGAGTGTAGGAGGAAAACGAAACGCGGTCGTTCAGCCAACTGGACCAAATGGTTCACAGGAAGAACAGCCGTGCGATGGCATCGCGTGCCACCAGGAACCCGGCGATGCCGAGAATCCAGCCCGTCAGGCCGGCGCCCTTCTCCGCGAACCACGCGCTGATCCGGGTCAGCAGCGGCTCGATCTTGCTCTGGAGAGCCAGCCGCGCGGCGAGCAGCACGACCGCCGGCACGATCATGACCAGGCAGTATCCGGCGAGCAGCAGCCCGATCTGGGGCGCCGGGAGGTCGGCGGCGCTCATCATCCCGATCGCGCCGAGGTACGGCAGCATCGTCGCGAGCTCGACCACACCCGCGAGCACCGCGATGCCCGCCAGCGCTCCCGCCGAGCCGGTGGCGTTGATCCGCTCCTGCCACTTCCCCGTGCCCGGCTTCTTCTTGCCGTCGAACCGGAAGCTGATCACGAACAGGAACACGCCGATCACCAGCTGGACCCACAACGCGATCTTGCTGTCGAGGTGGTCGATCACCCGCGAGGCGCCGAGCACGATCAGCACACCGGCCCCGAAGTAGAAGACGGTGATCGTGCCGAGGTAGACGCCGAACCTGCCGAGCTTCAGCCGTCCCGGCGTGAGCATGAGCCAGATCGGGATGAACAACGTCCCGATGCTCGTCGAGTCGAGCAGCGCCAGCCCGGCCAGCGCCGCCACCAGTCCCAGCGTCATCCGTTCCCCCAATTTTTTAGCACGCTCGTAATATTACAGGCCGCGCAACCGAGGCGGCGACCAGGCGTCAAGATCGGCATGAGACGTTGGGTGCAGGCGACCGGGGCCGTGGTGGTGGCCGTCGCGGGGGTGGTGGTCTGGCAGGTGTCGACCACGGAGTGGACGACGGTGATCACCGCGATCCACCCCGACGGCACCGTGGAGTGGGTCGAGGGCGAGGCGCGGCACACGGAGGACAACAACTCCTACGTCTTCAAGACCTCCGAGAAGCCGCACGTGGCGAAGCTCGCCGACGACGCGGTGATCCGCACGGCGTTCGGCTGCGCGTCCCCGCCGACGCAAGGGCTCGACCTGGCGTGGAACGGGCTCGGCGCGGTCGAGTGCAGCCGGGAGGAGTTCCTGGCGATGCGGTACCCGCCGTACGCGCCGTGCCTGACCTTCAACTGGCGCGGGGAGATCACCGAGATCGCCGGCCGCTACCACCCGTGAATCGGAAAAGAACGCGCGTTCCGGGCAGTCGCCGTGCCACGGTCGCCGCATGGAAGCAGAGTTGGACGAGGTGGCCCGTGCGAACGACTTCTCCGGCGTGGTCCGGGTGGAGGAGGACGGGCAGGTCTTCGAGAAGGCGTACGGGCTCGCTCATCGCGGCTACGGCATCCCCAACACGGTCGACACCAGGTTCGCGATCGCCAGCGGCGGCAAGGGTTTCACCGCGCTGGCCGTGGTGAGCCTGATCGAGGACGGCACGCTCGGCTACGACACGAAGGTGCGCGAGTTCCTCGGCGAGGACCTCAAGCTCATCGACGACGAGGTCACGGTCGGGCAGTTGCTGGCCCACCGGTCCGGCATCGGTGACTACCTCGACGAGGAGGTCATCACCGACTTCAACGACTACGTCCTGCCGGTGCCCGTGCAGAACCTGCGCGACATCGAGCAGTACGTGCCGATCCTCGACGGGTATCCGCAGAAGTTCCCGCCCGGTACGCAGTTCGGCTACAACAACGGCGGCTACATCGTGCTGTCGCTGATCGCGGAACGGGCGAGTGGTGTGCCGTACCACGACCTCGTGCTGCAGCGCGTCTGCGAGCCGGCGGGGTTGACGGACACCGACTTCCTGCGGTCGGACTCGCTCGGCGCGCGCACCGCCATCGGCTATCTGCTGATCGACGGCGAGTGGCGCACCAACGTGTTCAACCTGCCGATCCGGGGCGGTGGCGATGGCGGCATCTTCACGACCGCCGCCGACGTCAGCGCGTTGTGGAAGGCGTTCTTCGCCGGCCGGATCGTGTCGCCCGAGTGGGTCGCCGAGATGGTCAAGCCGCACAGCGAGATCCCCGAGGACAAGCTCCGCTACGGCCTCGGCTTCTGGCTGCACGGGTCGAGGAACCAGGTGCAGCTGGTCGGGCAGGACGCCGGGGTGTCGTTCAAGACCGTGCACGAACCGGAGTCGGGCGTGACTCGCACGGTGCTGGGGAACACCGCGGACGGTGTGTGGCTGGTCGCGCGGTTCCTCAACACGCGAGGCTGATCCGGTATCCATGTCCGCATGGATCTCACGGCGGTTCCGCTGGTGTCGTTGCGGGTGTTCCAGGAGGTGGCCGAGCGCGGGACGCTGAGCTCGGCCGCGTCGGCGCTGGGCTACACGCAGTCCGCGGTGTCCCGGCAGATCGCCGCGCTCGAACGGGTCGTGCGCGCGCCGTTGCTCGACCGTCAGCGTGATGGCGTCCAACTGACCGGCACGGGCCACGTGCTGCTGCGGCACGCCGGTCTGGTTCTTGCGCAACTGGACGCGGCCAGCCGGGAGTTGTCCGGACTCCCGGCCACCGCGGGGACCGTGCGGCTCGGCTGGTTCGCGGGTGCGGGTGGCACTCTCGTCCCGTCGGCGTTGGCCGCGTTGAGGCGCAGCCATCCGGCGTTGACCGTCACCACGCGCGAGGGCACCACCACGTCACTGGTGCGCGCACTGCGAGCCAGGACCGTTGATCTCGCTGTGCTCGCCTCTCCGTCGCCGCTGGACGACGAGACGCCCGCGCTGCGGGTCAAGGTCCTGGACGAACGAGAGCTGCAGCTGGCCGTGCCGTCCACGCACCCGTTGGCGCACAGGGATTTCGTCGACGTCGACGATCTGCGCGGGTGGGCGTGGATCGCCTCGCCACCGCCCGGCCTCGGTGTGTGGCCGGGCGTGGACGAACGACAGGTCGTCGCACACATGGCCCGTGACTGGATGGCGAAGCTTCAGCTCGTGGCGTCCGGTGCGGGCATCACGACGTTGCCGGAGTCTCTCGCAGCGTCTGTTCCTCAAGGCGTGCAAGTACTTCGGGTGCGTGGCGGTTCACGAGAGAGGCTCCGCGTCGTCGTGGCGTGGCTGAATCTCTCCGAACCGGCGTCCGTGGTGGTGGACGCCCTCGTCAGTGGTACTCACCCGTGAGCATCGCCGTCGCCAGCTCCACGCGTGACCGGTAGCCGGTGCGTTGGAAGAGCCGGGTCAGCTTGGCCTCGATGCTCTTCTCCGTGGACCTGAGCACACCGGCCAGCTCGCGGTTCGTCAGCCCTTCCGCGACCAGGCACGCGAGCAGCCGTTCCTGCTCGGCCGTCGTCGCCGCTCGTCCGGGCACCGCCACGCCGTGCTCACGCATGATGTGACGCAGCAAAGCCCTGGGCAGCAACGCGTCCATGATGCCGAACAGCTCGTAGGCCTCGCGCAACGTCCGTGCGTCACCGAGCCCGTGCGTCGCCAACGCGGTCAACGTCAGCGCGATCTCGTGCGGGTGGTCGCGTTCGCTGACGATCCTGCGCACCTCGGCTGCGGCCCGCTTGTCGTGCCACGTCACCGCGCGGGCGAGCAGGTGGTTGCGGTGGGCGCGGCCGGTGTCCATGGTCTCGGCGATGTCGGCGAGCCGTTCGACGCGGAACTCGGCGTCCTCGCGGTCGCCGTCCTCCAGCGACAGCACGGCCAGCCGCATCTCCAGCTCGTCGGTGCCGATCACGATCGCGTACTGAGCAGCGAACGCGAGGCCGCGCTGCAGGGCCCGGCGGCTCTTGTCCCGAGCGCCCAGCACGAGTTCGAGATCGGACTCCGGGGCGTCCAGCAGGTGCGGAAGGATGTTCTGGCCTGCGCGCGCGTCGGCGATGACCTCGCGCGCACGGGTGAGCTTCGCGCGTGTGATGAGCATGGTGGCGAGGTCGTGTGCCAAGGCCGTGTGTGCCGCGACCTGGCCGAGCGTCGAGCCGGTGACCAATGCCTTGCGGGCGTTGCCGAGCGCGTCGTCCCAGCGTCCGTCCGCCGCCTGGATCAACGCGAGATCGGCGGCTTCGAGCTGCCGGCCGACGAGCATCCGTTCGGCGCGCTTCATCTCCCCCGCCAGCATCAGGCAGCGCGCCATCGCCGCCTGGAGCGCGGGCTGGTGCCGATCCACCGCGTAGAGCGGGCACAGACCGGGATCGCTGGCCACACGTTCGAAGTCGGCCATCCGTCCGGACATCAACGCCGCGCTCATGCCGAACAGCTCGCCGAACGTCACCGTGGCCGCGTTGCCGAGGCGCCACATGCCACGCGTACTCGCCAGCAACGTCGCCGCCTCGTCCCATCGGTCCGTGTAGCACATGGCGACCGCACGGCCGATGAACCGCGCGGCCGTGCCACCGGGAAGCGAACGCCAGCTGCTGTCGGCGACCTTGCGCAGTGCGGCCCGGTCCCCCGCCGCGCACATGCCCACGAGTCGGATGAGGTGCAGCTCCTGCATCTGGTCCGGGGTGAACTCGTCCGGCAGCTCCAGGGCCGCTTCGGCGCTGGCCATCGCGGTCACGAAGTCGTTGTGGGACGCACAGGCGACGGAGTGCATGAACAACGCTTCCGCCTGCTGAGTCGGGCTCGTGGCGCGATCGGCGGCGGCGCGCAGCCAGCGCCGTGCTGCCGGGTCGCGCCGGACCGCGGCCTTGCCCGCGGCGAGCAGCTGCGCGCAGGCCTTCTCCGCGTCGGCGAACCCACCCGCGTCGATCAGCCGGTCCGGGAGGTAGCCCGGGTTCGCGCAGAACGCCCGGCCCTCCCAGATCGCGCTCACCGCACGCCATCCGAGGTCGTGGCGCTCGTACGGGCCGAGGACAGCCGCGAGCGCATGGGCGAGCACGGGCGCACGGAACCGGTAGCCGTCGTCGTGCCGTACGAGCACGCCTTCCGCTTCGAGCTCGGGCAGCGCGCGGGTGTCGCCGAGGAGCTCTTCGGCGGCCGGGCCGAGCGGGTGCAGGACCGCCATGGCCTTGGCGGTCTGCCAGGCGTCCTCGCCGAGCAGCCGGATCCGTTCGACGGCGGGGTGCCGGTGGCCGGTGCCGCGTGGTTCGTCGACGAGGTAGGCGGTGCGGTCGATGATCCGCAACGCACCGCCGCGCAGGTAGCTGTCGACGGCGAGGTCGGCCAGGCCGGGAACGCCGCGGCTGTCCTTGTGCAGCCTGCGGGCGAGCTCCGGATCCGCCGAGACGTTGAGCAGGCCGGTGAACATGAGGCTGACCTCGGCCCGGTTCAACGGCGTGAGGGGAACGATCTCGGTGAGCGCGTTCGACTTCAGCGCATCGGCGAGATCGGTGTGTTCGAGGCGCACGGGCGTGCGGTAGCTACCGACGACACAGGTTGCCAGTTGGGGCAACGCGTCGAGGAGCGCGCGCAGCACGTCGTGGTTGAGGCGGTGCAGGTCGTCGAGGAACAGCACCGGCGGCCGTGACCACCGTGCGAGCTCCTCGCGCACACGGGCGACCACAGCCTGGGGGCGGTTGCGGTCGGCGCGCAGCAGTGGCACGTCTGCTGTGCGCACACGCTGATGTTCGAGCGTGTCCCGGACCTCGTTGAGGAGCGCCGTGCGGCCGATGCCCGCGGGTCCGGTGACGAGCACCAGCCGCGTGGTCCCCGACAACAACGGCCACACGACGCTCGTGTGTGCGTCATCTCGCGCGATCAGGTTGGAGGTAGGGGTGTCCGTGTGGTCGAGCGTTCCCGTCATCCGGTAGCTCCTCGATCATCGAGCCTGCCTGCCAGGCTCGCGGCGGCCAGTTCCACGCGCGACCGGACGCCGGTGCGCAGGAACAGGCGGGTGAGGTGGTGCTCGACGGCCTTCTCGGAGGTCTCGAGCTCGGTGGCGATCTGACGGTTCGTCTGGCCCGCGCGGACCAGTTCGACGATGCGCAGTTCGGTGCCGGTGAGCTCGCCCGGGTTCGCCCTGGTGCGCGGCGCGGTGACACCGAACTTGCGCATCAGCGCGGAAACCCTGGCGGGCAACAGGAACGACGAACCGCCTTCCCTGGCGATGGAGTGCAGCTCGCGCACGATCTGGCGCGGGTCGTCGGCGAACTGGGCGAGGATGTGGCACGCCCACAACAGGTCCGGGCGGTGGCTCCGACGACGCACCAGGTCCGCGCCGCGTACCGCCTCGGCCGGGTCGTTGTGGAGCAGTCCCTTGGCCAGCAACAGGACCTGGAGCGTGCAGCGGCAGTCGCCCCACCGGTGCAGCTCGGTGATCTCGGTCATCACCGAGCGCGCGATGTCGAGGTCGTTGTTCCTCATCGCGATCTGCAGTGCTTGCAGCATCAACCGGCTGGTGCCCGTCCGCACGCCCGCGTGCTTGACGCGCTGGAGCGTGCGCCAGGCGAGGTTGACCGCGGCCTGGGAGTCGCCGGCGCGGTGCAGCAGGCCGCATTCGACCATTGCGCGCGTGGGGGCGTACCTCGTCGCGTGGCTGACCTTGGCGAGCCACGCGAAGGCCTGCCGGTGCTCGCCGCGTGCGGAATGCATTGCGGCGGCGAGGATGCGGCCGTGGTGGTGGGCGGGCATCGGTCGTTTCGTGAGCTCTAGTTGACGCACGGTCTGCAGTGCGGACGTGAAGTCTGCTTTGGCGTAGTCGCGGACCATGCGTTGGTAGAGCTTCAACGGGCCGTGGTCCGGAGTGCGGTAGCCCTGGCCCAGGACGAGTTCCAGGACCGTCGCGACGTCTCCGGCCGTGCTCGCTTCGATGATGTCGTCGAGGCGTTCCCGCGCTTGCTCGTCGCGGACGAACCTCAGTGCCGTGCGGCAGGCCTGCACGTCCGAGCGCAACGCGTGGTAGATCGCATTCAGCTCGGCGTTGGTGATGACCACTTCGTCGTCGTGCGTGGTCATCGGCAGAGGCGTCCAGTCGGGCGGTCCGCCGAGCCACCACCGTGCGAGCGCCACGGCCGGGCCACCCTTGGTGTGGGGCTCTTCGCCGTTGAGCAGCAACAGCATCGACACGGCGTCGGTGTTCGCGTCCTCGGTGACGCACTCGTCGAGAACGGTGCGCATCAGCTCGTCCTGGCCCGTGGCGACGAGCACGGCGAGCGCTCGGTAGTACAAGCGTCCGCACGGACGGTCCTGCGCGGCGGTCATCCGGACCGCGGCGGTGAGCCAGCGCCCGGCCCGTTCCGGGTCGGTGGCCTGGATCTCGACGGCGCGGTCGGCGAGCCAGCGGGCCTTGTGCGGCGCGTCAGGCAGGTCCGGGCCGGCCAGCGCGACGAGGTCCGGGTCGGCGGTGTCCGCGGCGAGGGCGACGTGCATGCGGCGCACCTCGTCCGCGCCGCTCTGGTCGATGATCGCGTTCGCGAGCGCCGGGCAGAGGACCTTGAGGTCCTTGGTGAGCACGCCGCGGTCGACGAGGTCGTCCAGCGCGCGGCCGCAGGCGTCCAGGTTCTCCTTGAGCAGCTTGAGGTCGGTGACCTCGATGCCCTGGCGCACGACGCACAGCAGCGCGACCTTGTGGGCGAGCCCTTGGACGTGCTCCATCAGCGAGTGGTGCTTCGGCAGGCTGATCCGGTCGCCCGCGAGGAAGAGCCGGTCGCCGACCCACGTCAGGTTGAGCTCGTTGAGGGTCGCGAGGACCGTGCCGGGGTTGCCGTAGAGCGGCCCGAGGGCGTTCCGGAGAGCTTCGACCACGCTGTGGTCGAGCGGGTCGCGGCTGGTGATCAGCTCGGTGACGATGTCGGCTGACAACGTTGACACGTCGATGACGAGGTCCGCGGCCTCGGCCAGCTCCGCGTGGTCACGGCAGACGGCGACGACGAGGCAGCCGGGCATGCGCATGGCGGTCGACGTGAGGACCGGGTCGTCGAGCTGGTCGGCGTCGTCGATCAGCACGACCGCGCGGGATCTGGGGCGGTGGCTGACGACGGTCACGCCCTCGGCGCGCCACATCAGGGCGGCCTGGCGCAGCAGTTCGGAGCGTCCGCTCCCCGGCTCACCGCGCACCACCGCGAGTCGTCCACGTGAGGCCGAGGCCTCGAACGCGGCGCGCAGTGCGGCAATCTCCCCATGGCGTCCGCGCAGCTGTTCCTGCACGTGACGACTCCCCTCGCTTGGACGGGATCCGGCGGGCCCCTGCCACCCGCCGGATCCCGGAGGTGGCCGTGCCCGGACTGGGCGGCGGCGAAGCTGGACCGGGACGGCCACTGCAACGAGATTAGGTGAGAGCGCGACCGTCGCGAATGGACGCGGGGAAACCCCTCAGATGGCCCGCATGACATCTGTCATGGGTTTCTGGTGTGTCCCGGCACTGCCCTTTCGGGGTGTTTCCCGAGATCGTGGGCTTGTGACAGCGATCTCGGTGCGGGGGCTAACACGCCGGTACAGCGGAGGTTTCGAAGCTGTACGGGGCGTCTCATTTGATGTGGAGCGGGGCGAAATGTTCGCTTTGCTCGGTACGAACGGTGCGGGAAAGACGTCGACGGTCGAAGTTGTGGAAGGGCTCTCACGTCCTGCGTCGGGAACTGTGTCGGTGCTGGGGCACGATCCGTTTCAGGAGCGCGCTCTCGTTCGGCCACGAGTTGGCGTGATGCTGCAGGAAGGCGGCTTTCCTCCCGACTTGACTGTGACCGAGGCCACAAAGATGTGGGCGGGGACGTTGACTTCACCGCGCCCGGTCGAGGAAGCGTTATCTCTTGTTGACCTGGCACATCGGGCTTCCGTGCGGGTGAAGCAGCTGTCCGGCGGTGAACGCCGGCGGCTCGACCTGGCGCTGGCGTTGCTGGGGCGGCCGGAGGTGCTGTTCCTGGACGAGCCGACGACCGGGCTCGATCCGGAGTCGCGCCGCAACACGTGGGAGCTGATTCGCGCGCTGCTGCGCGAGGGCGTGACCGTGTTGTTGACGACGCACTACCTGGAGGAGGCGCAGGCGCTGGCCGATCGGCTGGCGATCATGCACCGAGGCCGGATCGTCGTGCAGGGAACGGTTTCCGAGGTGGTGGACGCGTATCCGTCTCGCATTTCGTTCGTGCCGCCGGGCGGTGTCCCGCTGCCGTTCGTGACTGATGTGGACGGTGCCGGGCGAGTCACCGTGACGACCAACAATCTGCAGGAGACCTTGCACGAGCTTCTTGCGTGGGCTCATGTCAACTCGGTGGAACTGTCCGGTTTGGACGCCCGGTCGGCGTCACTGGAAGAGGCGTTCCTGGCGATCGCGCAGGAGGCGGCATGAGGGCCGTGGCGGTGGGACAGGCCGAGCTGAAGCTGTTCTGGCGCAACCGCACCGCGCTGTTCAACTCGATCGTGATGCCGTTGCTGATCACACCGGCGTTGCTGGCCGCGGACGCCGACGGGGTGCCGTTGGTAATTGGTCTAGTCGGGTTCGTTCTGCTGATGGCGGTCTACTACAACCTCGTCACCACGTTCGTCGCGCGGCGGGAAGAGCTTGTTCTGAAACGTCTTCGCGTGGGTGAGCTGACGGATCCGGAGATCCTGCTCGGCGCGTCGCTGCCGTCCGTTGTGGTCGCTCTGGGGCAGATGGCGTTGTTCACGGTGGTCGTCGGGGTCACGACCGGCATCTCCCCGCCGTCCCGGCCTTGGTTCCTGCTGCTGGGCGTCATCGGTGGCGTGGTCGTGTTCATGCTGCTCGCCGCCGCCTCGTCCGCGTACACCCGCACGGTCGAGATGGCGCAGGTGACGTCGTTGCCCGTGCTGGTGGCCTGCCTGCTGGGTTCCGGGGTGTTCTTCCCGCTGTCGGTCGTGCCTGCCGAGGTGGCGTCCGTGCTGCGGCTGCTGCCTCTGTCCCCGGTGCTCGAACTGCTGCGGGCGGGCTGGGACGGTGGGCCCGTGGTGCAGCCGGTGATCGTCCTGGCGGTGTGGACCGGCGCCGGGATCTACGCTGTACGGCGCTGGTTCCGCTGGGACCCTCGGAGGTGAGCTTGCTCGGCTGGTGGCGGTCCCGTGGCAACGCGGCGCGGTTCGACTTCTACGTCCGCGTCACGTTCTACGTGAGCTACGCGGTGCTGCCACCGTTGCTGATCATGGGCATGGCCGGCGAGGTGAGCGTTGCCGCCGTCGTCGCGATCTCGGCGGCGACGCTGGTCCACGCGGTGCTGAGCGTGCGACTGGTCCACCTCGGCATCGAGCACCACCTCGGCAAAGCGCCCCACCCGCGCCGGCTACTGGTGATCCTCGTGGCGTACACCGTCGCCGTGCTGGCCGTGGCCGAGCTCGCCTTCCCGACCCCGGCCGCAGGCAAGCCCGACGGCCCGGCCGCCGACATCGCGGTGATGTTCCTGGTGCTGACGATCACCACCCTGTCCGCCGTGCTCCGGCCACGCCCTCTGGTCCTGGCCGCCGTGGCCGGTGGCCTCTTCATCATGCTCACCGCCGAGCCGACCCGCGGCGTGTTCACCACGATCATGCTGCTGGTCCTGGCCTTCGGTTTCCGCACCACGCTGTGGATGGTGGGCCTGGTCTGGGAGCTCGACCGCTCCCGCGAGGTCCGCGCCAGCCTCGCCGTGGCCGAGGAGCGCCTGCGCTTCTCCCGCGACCTGCACGACGTGGTGGGCCGCAACCTCTCCGTCGTGGCACTGAAAGCCGATCTGGCCGCGCAACTGGCCCGTCGCGGCCGCTCGGAGGCCATCGACGAGATGCTGGAAGTCCGCCGGATCGCCCACGACTCGCTGGACGAGCTCCGCGCCGTGGTGAGCGGCTATCGGACCGCTGATCTTTCGGTGGAACTGGCCGGCGCGCGTTCCTTGCTCGCCTCCGCGGGCATCGACTGCCGCGTGATCGGCGAGGTCGGCGTCTCCGGCGAGCCCGCGGGCGCGCTGGGCTGGGCCGTGCGCGAGGGCGTCACCAACGTCCTGCGCCACAGCTCGGCCAGCTCGTGCACGATCACGTTGCGCGGCAACGTTCTCACCATGTCCAACGACGGCGCTTCTGGCTCTTCATTCCGCTTCGGCAGCGGCCTCACCGGCCTGCGCGAACGCATCTCGGCCCTGGGCGGCTCGGTGACCGCGGCGTCGGAAGCTCCCAACCGTTTCGTGCTCACCGTGGAGCTCCCGTGATCCGCATCCTGCTGGCCGACGACGAACACCTGATCCGCGGCGCCATGGCCGCGTTGCTGTCCTTGGAGGACGACCTCGAAGTGGTCGCCCAAGCCGCCACCGGCGCCGAAGCCCTGGCCACCGCCCGCGTGGTCCGCCCCGACGTGGCCGTGATCGACCTGCAGATGCCCGACCTGGACGGCGTCTCCGTGGCCCAAGCTCTCTCCGCCGAACTTCCTTCGTGCGCAACGATGATCGTCACGAGCCACGGCCGTCCAGGCCATCTCAAACGCGCTCTGGCCGCCGGCGTCCGCGGCTTCCTGCCCAAGACCGTCTCGTCCGACGTGCTCGCCACCGTCGTCCGCACGGTTTTCAACGGCGGTCGCTACGTCGACCCCGCTCTCGCCGCCGAAGCCATCAGCGCAGGCGACAACCCTTTGACCCCACGCGAAGCCGACGTCCTCGAACTAGCCCTGGAAGGCGCCCCGGTAGACGAAATCGCCCGCCGCGCGTCCCTGTCCCCCGGCACGGTCCGCAACTACTTGTCTTCCGCGGTGGGCAAAACCGGCGCCTCCAACCGCCACGAAGCGGCCCGCTTCGCCCGTGCCCGAGGCTGGATCTAACTGTCCCACCACTCCAGCACCCTGATGCCGTAGAAGGTCAGCCACTTGGACGGCTCCCCTGCCTCCACATCGGTCTCGAACCACACCTCGCCAGGATGCCTGCCGGCCTGCAACCACGTCCCGTCGTCCTGCCTGGCCCGCCTGATCATCTCGATCGCCTCGGCCATCCGCGGGTCTTTTCTGTTGGATTCCCTGAAGTAGTCAGCCGCGTTCAGCACGCTGTACCCCCACCGGAACGGCGACCTGAACTCGCTCACCCACTCCGCCACCGGCTCGTTCGTCGACAGCCGCTTGTACAGCTTCCTTTCGAGCAGGTATTCCTCGCCCGCAGCTCTCGTGTTCTTCTTCCCAGTAGCCCGCTCGTGAATCAGCAGCCCTTTGAGCGCGTTGAGCGTCGAGTGAAACGACGACCTGGTCGATCCCTCAACCCACTCGCAATTCCACCCGCCGTCCGCGAGTTGATGCTCCGCGAACCAGTCCGCGATCCCCTGGACGTCCGCCCCGAGCCACACCCCGTTGGCCAGCGTCCACGAGTTGATGCAGACATCGACCTCACCACCCCAATAGGGCAGTCCCTCGTACTCCCACCGGCAGTTCGCCTCAAGCAGCTCGACCGTCTCCCTCCCGGTCAGCACCTCAGCGTCGAGCCCCCACTCCCGCAACGAGTTCAGCGACCACGTGGTAGCCGTCCACGGCTGCCCCGCCCCCGTCCCGTCAAACCCTCGCGGAAAGAACGCCCCACCGCCCCACATGCCATCCGCCCCTTGCCGGGCAAGCAGCCGCGCCCCAAAGCCTTCACCGGCCACCCGCCCGCGCGTGGCCTCCCAAACCTCAGCCGGCTGGTGCGTGATGTCCCGCTCAACCTGCCACCGCAAGGCCGGATCCGAGTCGAGCAACCACCTCGTCAGCTCACTCATCGCCCGACTCTAACCCGGTCACCTGCCCGATCCGGCGGCCTGCCACCTGGACGGAACGCTCTCCTGGCCCGCACAGCCCTGACCATCGCCAGCGCCCGGCGTGAACCTGACCCGGGCAGTGATCGAACTGAACGACATACGTCCGCCCCGGTGGCTGGCACCACCTGATCACCTACACCACCACCGACACCGCAGCCGTAGAGCTCGAGCTCTCCCGCTCCTAGCCCACCATCTCTGACCAGCCAAAACCACGACGGATCACCCCGATTTTGGCCCACGTCGACGATCATGTAATCTATGCACACGTCACGGCGCGAGCCGAGGCAGAACTAAATACGTCCGGGTGGCGGAATGGCAGACGCGCTAGCTTGAGGTGCTAGTCCCCGAAAGGGGGTGGGGGTTCAAGTCCCCCCTCGGACACTGGCTTTATCCCTACCAACGGGCCGGATGCTCGCATCGAGCATCCGGCCCGTTGCGTTGTAGACGATTTCTACGTTCAGCGCTTCATACAATCTTTGCAGCTCGTCGGGGTCGGCCTGCCTGATTACCTTCTTCACGTCGCCGAGCGAATCAATCATGGCGTGGATCTCTGCGGCACTTCGCCCGACGCGTTTCGGAACCCCGCTCAGCTCGGCTTGAGCCGCCGCGCGCTTCTCCTGCGCCTCGTTCATTGCCTCGACCAGAGCGGACGGATCGATCCCGGCCGCGATCGCGTCCTGGAAACGGCGCAACTTCGCTTCCGCATCGGCGAGACGTTGCCTCGCGGCGGCGTGGTTGGGCGTTCCGATCTCTTCGTTGTCCTGTGATGCCAGCAGCGCCGAGACGGTGCTGTCGACGTTCAGCGGATCGAAGAGCCGATCAATCCACTTGTTGAACAACTCCATCGCCGCAGCTTCCGGCAGGTACACGTTTGTCGGGTGGCCCTTCAACGCGGGTGAGCCTGGGACCATCGTCCGAAGTGCACAGCGATAGTAGGTCCGTGGGCCGCGCGGCGTGCCCTCCATCCGACGAGTGCAATAGCCACACTTCACACGTCCCCGGAGCGGATACACCCGCTTGGTCCGCTTCGGTCCACGCACCAGCTTCTTTCCGGCTGAGAATCCACCTGCCGCGCGCGACCGACGAAGTAACTGCGCTTGAACGAAGTCCTCGACCTCGACCACGTGTGGATGGGCCTTCTTGCGAGAACGGACCACGCGATCAGGAGCAGCCTTGCGGAACCGAACAACGTGACCGGCGCCGACGTCCTCGGGGTCGAGCAACATCTCTTGACGCGTCCACCGCCCGAAGAACGCAAAGCCTGTGTAGCGCGGGTTCTCCAGAATGGCTCGGACTGTGCCGCCCTGCCATCCATCGGCGAGCCGATGCCGGTTCTGGTCCGGCCGCCGAGCCGATGGGCACGGAATGGCGTCCCTGTTGAGGCCGTTCGCGATTGCCCGGTCTCCCATCTCGCCGGTCAGGTACTCGGCGAAGATCCGCCGCACGACCTCCGCGCTCGGGTCGTCGATCGCCAGGACGCGCAACCGGTAGCCCTCTGCCGCCTTCCTCGGGTTCGGATGCGGTCCAGCGTCAACAACCGTGTACCCGTACGGTGCGCGTCCGCCCTGATGCCGTCCCTCGTTCACGACCTGGGCATCCATGGCAGCCCGAACGCGGGCCTGCACGTGCTGACGCTCCGACTCGCTCATGCCGCCGAGGACGCTCATCAGCATCTTGTGGGACGGATTCCGCGAGTCGTACTTGCCGCCGAGTTCCGGCACCCACAGATCCACACCGTAGGCGGCGAACTTCGGGGCTATCAACGAGAACTGGTTCCCGAACCAGCATCGCGTGCCTTCGCCGACCACAACCGCGTTCCAAATCCGGTTCTTGTCCTTCAGCGCGGCCAGAAGGCGGGACGCTTCCGGTCGTCGCTCCCAAGGCACGGAGCGCGACTGTCCGACGTCGAAGTACTGCTCGACGATCTCGCCGCCCAGCGGGTCGACGAACTTGTGGGCGTTGCCGTACTGCCAGCCTCGCGACGTCTCCGGATCTTGGTTGTCCTCGGTCGAACACCGACCGAGGAACGCGAGTGGTCCGATCCCATCGCCGAGCGTTTCCCTGACCTCAACGCCGAGCAGGTTGTCGAACATCGCCCATGGGTCGTAACTGATTTCAACAGTCATCTGCCCTCCCTTCCCGAGGCCCGTCCAGCGCCTCGACCTCAGTGACTCTGATCAGTACTTCTAGCAGTATGCGACTTAACTCCCTGGTGAGGACAGGTAGTTCAGCAGGTGGGTTGAACTTGAGTTCGCCGCGCGGCGGCTCGTCGGCGATCACGATCCCGTCCCGCCCGCACCGCTCGACGTGCCGATTTCATCATCGGACGCGATGCGCTCGACCGCCGCGCGCAGGTCGGCTGTCAGGTAGCCGCGTACACGCCGGGTGCCATCGTCGGTTGGGACGTACTGGCGTGTCGGCCGACAACCCAGCTCGCCCATGTCGACGCCGAGCGCGGTTACCTCGACGTCGAGCGCCTCGGCGAGTTCAGCGGTCGGCACGAACTCCCGCGTGTTCACGTCGTCGCCGAGGTAGTCGACGACCGACGCGAGCGGCTCGGGTAGCTCGACCTCGGCCAGACTCGTCACGATGCCGGTTCCGATTGCCTTCACCGCCGCCGAGCGGTCGAGCATCGGCGGGACGTCCTGGCCTGCTGCGTGTCCGCTCAGCGTCCCTTCTGCCTCACGCAGGGCACGGCCGCGCTCGCAGATCTCCCGCCAGTCCTCGTTCGGCATGTAGTAGGTCCGCACCGTCAGCGCCAGCACATCGGCACCTGCTTGGGTCTCGCCGTCCGGTCGCAGGATGCCAACGCCCCGATGCGATGGGAGTAGGCGGCTGCTGTCGTACCCGCGCGTGTTCATCTGCTCGCCAAGGATGATGTTGCTGTCGCGGAAGTCCATGACGCGCAAGGCAAAGCGCGAGCCGAGCACAGCACGCAGCTTGGTCGGGATGGTCTTGCTGTCCGGCCGCTGCGTGGCCAGAACGAGGACGATGCCTGCGGCCGGGGCCTTCTTAGCGAGCCACGTCAGCAGCTCGCCGACGTACTCCCCTGCCGTGAGCTTCTTCCCTTGCACCTCAACAGGAGTGCGGTCCTCCAGCGCGATGTGGACCTCATCCACGATCAGTGCCGTGATCGGCATCCCCACCGACTGATCACGTGACATGTCCGGCGTCACCTTCGACTCGGGACATGTCACGTCGTCGAGGTCCTGCATCCGCCGATAGCGGCTCTGGACGTCGGCAACCAGCTCGACGAGCCAGTCCAGGAACGCGAGCACGTCCTCGGCACCGTCGCCCGCCATGAACCGGTGGGCCACCTTCTCAGCGGCCTTCCAGTCCTTGCCGTTCTTGAAGTCGGCGACGTAGAGCCGAACGTGCGGGTCCAAGATCAAGCCCGCGGCCGCCAGTCGTTCGGCCATCGTCTTGCCCTGACGGGGAAGCGCGCCGATCAGAAGCGACGTCCACACCAGCGGCAGCGTGATCCGCCTACCGCGCGCATCCGTGCCGAACGGCACCGGCCGCCACGCGTCCCACCGCTCGACCGCAAGCAACGGCGTCCGAATCGGCGGCTTGGCGTACGGATCCTCATCGGCAACCCACATCGCGACGCGCCCGGCATGCCCGCCGTTGCCGCGCACCCGCTCGACACTGAGCTGGATCTCATCGACCGCCAGAGCCGACGCCAGGTCCTCCCGGTGCTTCACGACGTCGGCCGCCTTGCGGGTGGCAGGGAGATCGACGGTGACTGCCCATCCCCCGCCCTGGTGCTTCGCTCGCTCGACGAGCCGCAGGCTCTCGTCCTTGCCGATCAGCTTCGCGTCCCGGAAGGCGTCCACCAGGATCTGCGGGTCCATCGTCCACGCGAGCGAGCGTGGTCCGGCGAGAGCAGCCTTTCGACCGGGGTTCCCGTCCTTCTGCCTGCCGAGGATCGCCAACGCCGCCGAGCCGACGACGCCGGCGATCCACAACACCCGATGCCCGTAGAGGAGATCGAGGATCGCAAGGGAGACAACGGAAACCGCGAACACGACGCCGGTGACCTTCCACCGGAACAACGTCAGTCCACGGATCTCTGCGAACTTGTCCGCCAACTTCTCCGACTGCTCCGCAGCTTCGCGGTAGTCATGCACCCGCACCCATCGCCGCCATCCGCGCACGGCGGCTACCAGACCGCGAACAGTGGATCGGAGGAAGTGCCACGGCGAGCGCGCCACCCACACGAACCCATCCTTCGCCGCGTACCCGAGGGCCTGCCTCGACTTCAACGCCGCCGGAACGAAGCGCGAACGCTGCCACCACCCGACGACCCGATGAGACGGTGGCGGCTGAATCGCGTCGGCCTGGTCGTCAACGAGTTCGCCGTCGAACACCGGCCCCGCCGGAACAATCTCGGCGTTCACGACTGCACCTCGGCGTTCAGCGTCGAAGCCAGCCTCGACGACAGGCCACGTGAGCACTCCGTCACTTCACGCACCCATGCGGGCGTGACCGTCACATCCGGCGTTCGAGCCGCCTTGGCAATCGCGAGGTAGTCGGCGAACGACGTCCTCGGATTCCCGCGCTTCGATGCTTTCCGCTGAGGACTCGGCGAAACCTGCGGTACCGCCTGCACGGCCGTGAACGCGGCAACCGCCGAGCCGAGCTTGTCTCGAAGATCCGTCACCGCCTCGGCGGCGACGAACACGACGAGCGGCGGAACCGAGTGCAGCACCACCAGCGCGGCCGATCCGGCGGCGTACGCGCTCCACGTGTTCATGACGTACGTAGCACCGAGCGTGAACCACTTCGCCGCCCGCACCCAACCACCCATGTGGATGCCGTGCCGGGCCGTGACCTGCTCGGCTCGAAGGATCGCCAGGAGCACCAACGACACCATCGGGTCGAGCAACCACGCCGCGCACCAGGCGAGCGACCACACCGGAGAGCCAGCCGCCGCGAACTGCTGAACGTTGGTCATCGTGAACGCCAGCCCGAGCAGGATGCCGGTCCAGCACAACCGATCGACCTGTACCGCTACGCGCTCGATCGGCTCGCTCATCGCCGTTCACCGCCTCGGCGATGCGGCTCGTACGTCGTCACGGTCAACGCCTTGGTCAGCGTGTACGACGCGAACAGCGCAGGCACGGCGAGCACCGCAACGAGCAACCAGCCGCTACCTCGTTGGGTGATCACGATCCACTGCGCCACGACGATCAGCGCAGCGTTGAACACCACCCGCCCGGCGAGCGAGGCAAACCGTGCTCCCGTGCGTGCCGCGTTCGCCGCCGCTTTGGCGCGACGTGACGCCGTCCGCCAGACGAGCACCAGCACCAGGAGCACGCCGACGCCCGCCATGACCTGAGTCGGGGTGAGAGTGAGAGCGTTCATGAACGCGGCCCCCTCTCGAAGCGCTCACCGCGTCGGAGCCAGTGCGGGTACAGCTCTCGCCGGTCGTCATCGGTGAGAGCACCCCACACGCCGCTGGTGTCCTCACCAGCTGTGCGCAGTTCGAGTTCCAGGCACTCGTCTTGCACCGGGCACCCGGCGCACGTGCGCTGAGCCAGTTCACGATCGGTCAGCTCGTCACCAGCGTCCGGCGGCTCGTTCGTGAACGCCCACATGCACAGCCCGTCGCGCTCGACCACCTCGGCGAGCTGGTCGGTCGGCACCCAACGCAGGCGGTCGAGCAGCCACGCGATGCCGATCAGTCGGTCGTCAGTCACGGAGCACCCCCGGACCGGCGTTGGCGAGCAGCGGGAGAAGCGCGCTCACGGGAATGACGGTCTGGCCTCGTCGCTGCTCGGCGTGCAGCTTGCCGAGCCGGATGGCGCGGCAGACCTCGGACCGGTCGACGCCGAGCAGCCACGCAGTCTCGCGGATGGTGTGAGCGGAGGAAGACAGAGAAGTACGCATGAGGAATAGCCTTTCTACTGGAAATGATGATTTCAGTTTGATTCGTGCTGATATCAGTTGTCGCGAAGACATGCGACGCCGCGAACGGCGCGTGAAACGCCGTGTCACACCGCAGTGCGCGAAACAGTGACTAATGTCTGCGCCGAGGCGGAGCGCGGAGGAAATACGTGTCGGAGGATTGGGCGGCAGTCGCCAAGGCGATCAACCAGCGAGTGGACGAGCTGGGATTGCGACAGAAGGAACTCGCCGAGCGGTCACATGTGTCGCTCGCGATCGTCCGCGAGGTTCAGCACAACCTCGTGGAACGCCGGCGGAGCCCTCGAACCCTCGAATCCCTTTCCACAGCACTGGGTTGGCACCCACAGCACCTGGACGCCGTGCTGCGCGGCCGCAAGCCTCCCGAGGTCGGCGACCCGGTTGTGGACCTCGCCGACACGCTGTGGTCGCGAATGGACCGTGTCGAAGAGCGGCTCGAAGACATCACTGAGCGGCTCGACGGTCTCAAATCCGACGTTGCTTCGGTAATGAGCCAGCTCGCGGAACTCGCGAAGCATGTCCGCGGCCGCCGGTAGTTCGTTGTTTGTCCTGGTGGAGCTGCTGTTTTCCATGGCTCTAATTCCACTGCGAAAACGCACCGGAGCCCATGCAAGGCCACTACACAACCACGACAAGTTCCCTACATATCGCGCTTCGGGGGTAGCGACGAGATGACGTTGCCGAGCGGTTGGACCGGCGCCGACGCGTGCGCCTTGCAGGACGCGCTACGGCTCAGCCAGGAGGGGTTCGCCGATCTCCTCGGCGTTCACTGGCGCACGGTGGGCAACTGGCACAAGAAGCCCAGCTCACGACCCAAGCCAGAGCTACAACAGGCCTTGGACACAACGCTCGATCGAGCGTCCGACGATGTGAAGGCGCGCTTCGCAGAGGCTCGCGCGGGCGTGTCGCCCGCCGCGACGTCACCTGTGCTGAGCAGCGCGGCGGCAGACGCAGAGCAACGGCTCGCCGCCGATCCGAACGTCGTTGCTGCCCTCGACTGGCTCGACGGCCGTGCGGCTCGCGAACCAGGAGCCGCGCGCCGCGCCGTGGCGTTGCGTCTCTCTCAGATCGACGTGAACGCCTTGCGGGACAGGGGAAGCCGTCGCGGGCGCGTCGATCAGTGCACCGTCGCTCAAGCTCTCGCGAGCTACTACGGCAGCCGCTCCGACGGGTACGGCCGATACGCCGCACGGTTCGGCGACGTCGAGGCGGACACCAGCATCTTCACGCGCGGGGACTGGCTTGATCTCGCCTGCCCGATGGTCGCTGCCCACGATCGGCTGTCGCTCGAACGTACGGCCGGAGAGGCGCCGCTCACCCTCGACGAGGAGGCTTTCGACCAGGCCGTTCAGCGACTCGCCGAGTCGCTCTCGCTCGGCGTCCGGTTCATGAACATGCCGCTCTACCGCTTGCTGAGCGTCGACATGGGACCGGAGTCGATCGGCGGCTCTGTCGGACTCACGTCGTTCGTCGAGTACATCGTGACGATGGACCTCCTCGAAGGTGAGCTGGTCGACGCGCTGTCGGGCGACACACAGGCGAGTGCTCTCCCACTTCGTGACCGCTACCTGCCGAACCTCGACGCCGTCCTGGACGTGGGCGGGCGTCTGACCGCAGGCGGCACGCTCGCGCTGTGCGCGTTCGCGCGACCGGCCGACCCGTTCCGAGGTCCGGCGGACTACGTTCTCCTGGTGCAGGAGCGCTCAGGTCACGTCATCAACGCCGCGCGTCGGCTTGCCGTGATTCCGAAGGGCTTTCACCAGCCGCTGACGGACTTCCGGGCCGACGCACAGGTGGGCGCGACGATGCGCCGCGAGATGGAAGAGGAGCTGTTCGGCCGCCACGACATCGACAACACGGTGGGCGACCAGCGCAGCGCCGATCCGATGCACCCGAGCCGCCTTTCCGAGCCGATGCGCTGGCTCCTCGGCGAGCCGGGCCGTCTGAGGATGGAGTCCACCGGATTCGGGCTGAACCTCGTAAGCGGGAACTTCGAGTTCCCGCTCCTGATCGTCGTCGATGACGAGGAGTTCTGGCAGCGCTACGGCGGGCAGATCGAGGCCAACTGGGAGACGGCGAACCTTCGCCAGTACTCCAGTGCCGATGCCGAGCTCGTCGAGGAGCTCGCGGCCGACACGGCGTGGAGCAACGAGGGCCTATTCGCGCTCCTGCAAGGACTTCGCCGACTCAAGGAGATCGGCGGAGACCGCGTGAACGTGCCAACGATCGAATGGGAGATACGGTGACCGCGAGCTGGAGCCACGGCAACGCAGCGGAGGACGGAAGCGCCACGCGCGGCTGGCTAGTCGGGCACTTCATCGACCCGTCCGAGGGCGTGCGGTCGTCGAAGGACGTCGAGGTGAAGTGGTTCAATCACCCCGCTGGTGACAAGCGAGTCGAGTGGACCTCGGACGACCAGCGCACGACGCTTGTTCTGTTGGTACAAGGGCACTTCCGCGTTGACCTGACCGAGGGCAGCGCAACGATGACGCGCCAAGGCGACTACGTGATGTGGGGTCCCGGCATCGACCACTCGTGGGAGTCCATTGAGGACTCGGTAGTCATGACGGTCCGCTGGCCGTCCCAGACGTGATCAGTCGCTGAGCCGCCACTTGACCGGCGGCAGGCTGACGCGGTCGCCGCCGATCTCGCTCAGCCGACGCAGGCCCTGGAGCAACGCGAACAGTCCCTCGTTGCTCCAGGCCTCTTGCGAGATCAACTCGCTCACCAGGTCGCCGTCGAGACTGGAATACAGCCGCAGCCCGCTTGCTTCCCAGTTGGCCTCGACCTGTCCACCGAAGCGGTGCCAGAACTCCTCGTCCTCGATCACGACGAGGCTCGCGAACTCGTAGTTTCCGCTGACCAGGTTCAGCCCGAATCCTGTGCACTCCATCCGCAACCGCCCCGGTGCCCCGGTCAGCCACTTCATCGGCTCCGATCGTCGGCTCGGATGCATCGGTGCCGCAGAGCGCGCCTCACCCGCCGTCGCATCGACGTCGTGACGGCCGAACAGCTCCTCTTCCAGCTCTCGCCGGAGCGTCGCGCCCACCGCCGCCTCGGCTCGCACATCGGTCAGCGGCTGATGGAAACCCTTCGGGATTACCGCGAGCCGCCCAGCGGCGTTCAGCACCTGGCCGGAACGCTCCTGCACCAGCAGAGCGTAGTCTGCCGAACCGCGGACTTGATCATGCGGCCTCGCGATCGCACACAAAGCCAGAACGCCACCGGCACACACGCGCCCGGACATGTCGTGCACCGCGTCAAGGCTCGGCAATCGCTTGTCCCGCAAGGGAGTTCGCCGGGCAATACTTCCGGCACCGACCGCATCGATCAGTTCTCGTTCGAGGAGATCGGCCGTCAGCGCGTACTCGACGAACGGCACGATGCCTACACGCCCCCGCACTCGCCCTGGACCGACGTCAACGCTTCGTAGGCGATACAGCGGCAGGTTGGCGAACCGCACGCCGAGCGCGACCGACTCTGTCAGCCGCGACAGGGCCGCCGATGCCTCGACCTCGTCCAGCGCCCGGTGACCGCCGGTGTCCTCGGCGAGCGTCAGCTCACCACGGGCACCGCCGAGCGGACAGGCCAGGTCGAGCCATTCCGCACGGCTAACAACGCTGGTCAAGATCTCAGCGTCCGCACAGATCGCCCGGTAGATGCCCTGGTCGCCGTAGTACTCGACGAGCGCGCGGGCCAACGCCGTTCGCCCAACTCTCGCCCGCCGCGCTCCCCGATCCAGCAGCGCCCCCAGGTCGAGCACATCAAGCCTCGCGCGTACCTTCGAGCGGCTCGTTCCTGGCTCCCACTCTGCACGTTGGTCGAGCCAGTCGAGAGCAGCGGCCAACTCGACCGCGTCCCGTTCCGGCCGTTGCCGCCCAACGATCTCAGGTGGCTTCGGTGGCGACAGCAGGTCGTCGATCCCGACCTCGAAGATCCGTTCCAGCAGGCGGGCGGTCGCCGGCTGAACGGTTGGCCCCAGCGGGTCCCCAGAAGCCTTCCGACCAGCGATGAGCCGCTGAAGATGACGCTTGCCGATCGTCCCCGGCTCATTGTGCTCGCGCGCGAACACCTCGGCGAAGTCGATGAACTCCTGGAGAGTCTGACGCCGTTCCCGGATCTTCTGCTCCAGGACCGTCCGGAACGTCCGCACGCCGTCCCACCTCCCGTTTCACCCATGTCGCCTACATGTCGCCGCCAGGTCGTTCCGCTGACCAAGTGCTGATGAGACGTTGATTTCAGTTTGACATGGGTCGCTCACAAGCGGTCCCCCGAGCCGTCCGGCGGCGTGGACACCTCCTGTCCGCCTCAGCGCCGCCGGACACCTCGCAACGGAGGTCACCGTGAATACGCCCGACGAACGGCACCCAGCAGCCGAGGGTCTACTCGGTTCGGGCTACGTGGTTTCGATGGTGCGGCAGGACACCACGATCGAGGCGCACCTCGGCGACGACCTGATCTGCGTCACGCTGCCCGGCACTCCCTGCCAGGTGTTGATCGCCTTCCACCCGCAAGCCGCCGAGCGCTTCTCCGCAATGTTGAACGAGCAGCTCCGTGCGTTCGCCGACCGCCAGGATCAAGACCGATGACAGACGGACAGTTGTGCGTCTGCGGACTCGACACGGTCCTGGTGACCGTGCTCGCCGTGATCATCGCCGTCGTGTACGGCGAACTCGTCGCACGCCTCGCCGTGCGCCACGCCTCGCCTGATCAGCCCCGCCACCGCGCATCCGAGCGGGCGCCAGACGCGAGCGAGCCGCAATGACTGCCCTGACGATCTTCGTGAGCGTCTCGTGCGTTGCCGTCTGGACCTGCGTTCTCGGCGACATCTTCGGCTGGTGGAGAACCCCTCTTGCCTTGGCCCTGAAGCCGCCATCTCACCCGCACGCCCTCTACCGCTCGCCGTCAACGATCATCGGGGTTCAGATCATGGCAACGCCGGAAGACATCGCCGACGCGTGGCTCTCGCTGACCAACGAGGAACGCTCCGAACTGTTGGAGATGCGCAGAAAGAAGCAACTCGACGACCTCAACAGTCGGGCGCTGCCGACGGGCGAGTCACCGACGCCTTAGCTCACGGACAGATGACATCATGTCTGGATGCCTGCTTCTCGCCGTCCGCCAGCGTCGACACCAGCATCGGATGCTCCCCCACGACTGATGGTTCCGGCCGATCAACTTCACCAGGAGATCAATGATCGCCTGGATAAAGGCCAGGAGCTACTCAATACTCCAGTGAGGACTGATACCGACGTCAGTCAGCTTCGGGAGCTCTACGACACGTGGACAGAATTCAACAAGGCGCTCCTGCGCCGTTCCTTCGACATCCCTACCCCGTCCGAAGACTACGCGCGTTACATCGGCATTGCCTTTGGCGGCGCGTACTCACTGACGGAGGAGATAAAGGATCTACGCGACGACATTACAACGAGAATACGTCGGCTGCGTTCAATACAGGAGCAACTCTCACTATTCGAGTTGCATCCTGACGCAAAGTCGTCTGCGCCGCCGCCACCCGACCCTTCCGTGGTCGGCGACGACATCTTTATCGTTCATGGTCACGACGACGAACCCGGACTGCGTCGTGGTCGTGCTCGTCGTCGAACTGGTGTTGCTGGACGCGTTGCTGCTCGCGCCGACCTTCTGGCCCAC
>NZ_JBEXPJ010000068.1:0-41510 GCF_040611995.1 Lentzea sp. NPDC006480 | reverse complement strand
GGCGGATTGTGCGATCGCGTGTGAGGGTGACGAGTTCTTCGAGGCCGAGATCGCCGCTGCGATGAAGTGGACGACGCGGTGGACCAGTGACCAGGTGGCGATGGGGCGGGAGACGGTCACCAGGCTGCCGCAGACCATCGACGCCCTGGAGAAGGGCGAGATCGACTTCTACAAGGCACGTGTCCTGTACGACAAGACGATGCCGTTGTCGGCGGATCACGCGGCCGAGGTCGAGGCGCGTGTGCTGGTGAAGGCCCCGGACCAGACGGGCGCGCAGATGCGCCGCCTCACCCACCGCGTCGTGATGCGCGTCGACTCCGAAGGCCAGAAGGACCGCGAGGAGATCCGCAAAGCCCAGCGCTGCACCGGCATGGACAAACTCGATGACGGCATGGCCCGCTTCTGGGCTTTCCTGCCCGGTGACACGGCCACCAAGTGCTACGAGCGTGTGGACGCCATCGCCCGCTCGGTCCGCAACCCCAAGGACGCGCGCACGCTGGACCAGATCCGCGCGGACGTCGTCGCCGACCTCATCCTGGCCACCCCGGACAAGACCAGCTCCGTCAAGACCGAGGTCTACGTGACCATCTCCGCCGCCACCCTGATGGGCCTGTCCGAACAGCCCGGTGAACTGGCGGGCTACGGCCCGATCAGCGCCGACATGGCCCGCCAGCTGGCCGCTGACGCGACCTGGCGCCGCCTGCTCACGGAGCCGACCAGCGGCGAACCGCTGGAGTTCGGCACCACCACCTACCGGCCACCAGCCGCCCTGCGCAGGTTCGTGTGGACCCGCGATCGGACCTGCCGTTTCCCGGGTTGCATGAGGCCTTCGCACGAGTCGGATCTGGACCACACGATCCCGTTCCCGAAGGGCCCCACCTCGGAAGGCAACCTCGGTGCGTTCTGCCGCTACCACCACCGCGTGAAACACCGGTCAACCTGGGAAGTGGCTCAGCGCAAGCCAGGCAGGTTCACCTTCACCAGCCCAGCGGGCAAGACCTACACCCGCGAACCGGAACCGGTACTCGGCGACCTACCACCCTTCTAAGCCATCGCCAGGTGTTGTTGTTCTGCTATGCAACTCGCACCTGGTGACCACGCACGCACCCGGCGGCCATCGCCCGCAACGGAACCCGGCCCCGCAACCACCTACGCAAGCCGACCCGACAATTCCGGTCCGGCACACGCCCGACGAAGGAGGGCATGTGCCGGGTCGCCGCAAGGCGCGCTCTTAAGCAGGGGACAGGGAAATCAACACCATCGCATCCAGCACCCGCCACCAATCCGGTTCCCCAGCTTCAACAACCCGCCCCACAGCAGCCAAAGCCGCAACAACCTCCCCAGGATCAGCCTCCATCAACGCAACGGCCCGCCGAAACCGCTCAGTCCGCCGCAACCGAACCAACGAAGCCGGCAACGCAGGAGCCACCACATCCGGCTCCCCGAACGAGACCCGCAACGAAGTCCCCAACGCATCAGCCAGCCGAGCAAGCGCCCCAGTCGTCGGATTACCGCGTCCGTTCTCAAGATTGGCGATGTACGGCACCGACAGCCCGGCATCAGCCGCAACCGACGCGACAGTACGACCACTGGCTTGCCGGAGGGCACGCAGAGCAGGTCCGAGAGAGTCCACCCGACTATCTTGACAGAACACAGCCTGCACGTCTCTATCCTGACAGGATGAGCATCTGGGGGATGAGGGACTTCAGGTTCCTGTGGTCGGGCCGAGCCGTGAGCCTGCTCGGGTCGTGGCTGCTGGTCGTGGCGGTTCCGGCGCACATGTACGCGGTCACCGGCTCGGTGTTCGCGACGGGAGCGACCCTGGCCGCCGAGTACCTGCCGGTGCTGGTGCTGAGCCCGATAGCGGGAGTCCTGGTCGACCGGTGGGACCGGCGCCAGGTCATGATCGCGGCGGACCTGTTCAGGGCCACCGCCGTCGCCGCCATGCTCATCGGCACACCGACCGCGATCTACCTCGCGGTGGTGGCGGAAAGCGTTGGGGCACTGGTGTTCCGCCCAGCAGCCCAAGCACACGTGCCAGCGGTCGTCGGTCCAGACCGACTCGCCGCCGCCAACTCGTGGAACGCCACCACCGACGGCGTGGTGAGGCTGGTCGGCCCGCCACTCGGAGGAGTTCTGTTCGCCTGGGCCGGGTTCGAGATGGTGATCGCACTGGACGTGGCCAGCTACCTGATCTCGGCAGCGGCCATCGCCTTCACCGCGAGCAGGCCCATCACGAGAACACCAAGCCAGTCAACGACGAAGACCCCACAACTGGTGCGACGGTTGTTGCCGCTGACCGGAGTTTTCCTGGCAGCGAACGCGGCGTTGAGCGCGCTTCTCGTCCCGTACGGCATGACGAATCTGGGCGACTCCGCACAAGTCGGAACGGTGTTGTCGGCGCTCGGCATCGGCTTTCTCGGCGGCGCGGTGCTGGTCCGCTGGCTCGACCGGATCCAGCTGAGAACGGTGCTCGCGACTGCGCAGTTGGCGACGGCTGGAGGATTCGTGCTCCTGTTCTCCGCGAACGACCTCACCTCGGCGATGGTCGCGGCAGCGGTGATCGGGATGTTCGGGTCGGTCACGGTCGTCGCACCGCAGACCGCCGTGCAGCGAACCGTTGAGAACAACAGGCTCGGCCGGATCAGCGCGATCTTCCTGACCGTCGAAGCGGCCGCGACCCTCACCGGCGCGATCGCCGGACCATGGCTGGCTGAGAGCGTTTCCCTGCACTTCGCGGCCATGACAGCGGCAGCGATCACCGCTGCGAGCGCATTGGTCGGCGCTGTGACCGTTCCTCGGGTTATGCTCGCCGCAAAACGCTCAAACGAACAGGCGGACGGTCATGCGCGAACCCGGTGAGGAGAGGCGGCAGCGAATCCTGGCCGTGATCGCGTCCCGGGGCTCGGTCAAGGTGAGTGATCTGGCCGGTGAGCTCGACGTTTCGCTCGTCACGATCAGGCGCGACGTCGAGGAGCTGGCGAAGCTCGGCAAACTCCGCCGCGGGCACGGCGTCGCGAAACCGATCACGCCGGTCGAACAGCCGCAGCCCAAGAACCCGGAGAACGGTGCGGTCGCGTTGGTCGTGCCCGAGCGGCACACGTACCTGTACGAGACGATGAACGGCGCCCGCAAGGTCCTGGAAGACGCCGGCCTGCGGGTCGTCCTGCACATCGCGCCGCAGGTCAAAGGCGCCGAGAAGCCGATCGTCGAACGGGCGCTCGCCGAGCCGGTCCAAGGCCTGCTCATCGCCCCGAGATGGCGCACGCAGGAAGAAGAAACAGCCGACGACTGGCTCGCGGACACCGGCGTACCGACGGTTTTGATGGAACGAAGGCCGAGCGGACGGCTCAGAGCGATGAACTCGGTCTGCTCCGACCACTGGTACGGCATGCACCTGGCCGTGAAGCACCTGACGGACCTCGGCCACCGCCGAATCGTCCTGGCCGCGCGCGACGACAGCCCCACCGCGAGAGCGCTCCGCAGCGCCTTCAAGGAGATCTCCAGGGACCTCGAAGACGCGATCACGGTCGGCAGCTCACCGGACACCGGCCTGGTCGGGATCCTCCGGGCGCACCGGGCGACGGCGACGATCCTGCACGGCGACGTGGACGCGTTGATGCTGGTCCAGCAGCTGACCGAGGCCGGCATCAAGGTGCCGAAGCGGTGCTCGGTGGTCGCGTACGACGACGTCGTCGCGGCACTCGGCAGCATCCCGCTCACGGCCGTCGCGCCGCCCAAGACCGAGGTCGGCAAGGTCGCCGCGCAGCTGCTCATCCAGAAGCTCAGCAACGAGTCCCGGACGGCTGAGCGCATCGAGCTGCTGCCCGAGCTGAAGATCCGCTCATCGACTGAGCGTTTGCACGTTTCTTGACGGCAAAGCGATCAGGCGATCAGGATGCGAACCATGCGCCTGAGTCGTCGCACCCTCCTCGCGGCAGGTCTCACGGCACCACTGGCGGCCTGTTCCACTCCGCAACGCCGCGGTGCCGGAGGCTCGGTCGAGATCACGTTCTGGTCGGCCCTGCGCGGTAGCCAGCAGGTCGTCGACGCGTTCAACTCAAGTCAGAGCCGCATCAAGGTGATCTTCCAGCAGATCCCCTCCGGCGGTCAGGGCGGCTACGCGAAGCTCAGCAACGCCGCCCGCGCGGGCAACGCACCCGACGTCGCGACCATCGAGTACCCGCAGGTGCCCGGCTACGCCATCGACGGCGTCGCCCGGGACATCACCGACCTCGTCACCGACCGCCTCAAGCAGAAGCTGCTGCCCCAGGCGCTCAAGCTGACCACGTTCGACAACCGCGTGTTCAGCGTCCCCCTCGACATCGAGCCGATGGTGCTGCACTACCGCGCGGACATGTTCGAGGCCAACGGTTTCCAGCCCCCGAAGACCTGGGACGAGTTCACCGACCTCGCCAGGTGGGTCAAGGCGAAATTCGGGAACAAGAAGCTCGTGCTGTTCCCCACCGACGGCGCCATGCAGTTCGCGTGCTTCGCCTGGCAGGCCGGCGCGCAGTGGTTCGACACCGGCAACGGCAAGTGGCAGGTCTCGCTCGCCGACGCGCCCACGCGCAAGGTCGCCGCCTACTGGCAGAGCCTGATCGACGAGGACCTGGTGTACCGCAACGCCAGTGACAGCAAGCAGCACGACGCGCAGCTCGGCCAGGACCTCATCCTCACCAGGCTCAGCGGCGCGTGGGACGCGGGCGCGCAGATGCGGGCCAGGCCGGGTCAGAAGGGCAAGTGGCGCATCGCTCCCATGCCGATCTGGGACCAGCCGGTGGTCGGCACGCACGGCGGCTCCACGTTCGCGGTCACCAAGGACTCGCAGCAACCCGAAGCGGCGATGGAGTTCATCGAGTGGCAGACCACCGACCCCGCCGCGCTCACCGCACGTCTCAAGAGCGGCACCAGCAGCCAGTACCCGGTCGCACCCGGCCTGGTCACGGCGGGCGCCAAGGCGTTCCCCGGTGAGTACTACGGCAACCAGGACATCTACCGGCTCTTCAAGCAGGAAGCCGACAAGATCCGCGACGGCTGGGTGTGGGGACCGCGGATGACCGCCACCCAGAAGGTCATGCAGGACGGCTTCGCGAAAGCCGGTGCGGGCGAGGGAACCCTGATCGACGCGGTGCGAGAGGCCCAGAGCGGCACGATGCCCGACCTCAAGGCGCTCGGACTGTCCACAGAGGAGGTCGAGCGGTGAAGGGCAAACTCGCCTGCGCCGTGCTCATGGCGCCGTTCTTCGTCCTGCTCGTCACAGTGTTCCTGATCCCGACCGGCACCGCGATCTGGCTCAGCTTCTTCGCCCAGGACCAGCCAGGACTGGGTTTCGGCCCGGAGAGCACGGTCTTCGTCGGGCTCCGGAGCTACGCGGCGGTCCTCAGCGACCCGACTTTCCGCAACGGTCTGCTCACCGTCGTCCTCTACTGCCTGCTCTACATCCCGATCATGGTCGTGGCAGCGCTCGCCCTGGCGCTGCTGCTCGACTCCGGCGTCGCGAAACTGCGCGGCTGGGCCCAGATGGGGCTGTACCTGCCGCACGCCGTTCCCGGCATCATCGCGGCCCTGATCTGGCTCTACCTCTACACGCCCGGTCTCAGCCCGATCATCGACCTGTTCGCCAAGGGCGACATCCACCTCAACTTCCTCGGCATCAACACGGTGCTGCCGTCGATCGTGAACATCGCCCTGTGGAGCAACCTCGGCTACAACATGGTGATCTTCTACGCCGCACTCCAGGCCGTGCCCCGGGAAGTGCTCGAAGCGTCCGTTGTGGACGGTGCGGGTCCGGTCAAGCAGGCTGTCCGGATCAAGACGCCACTGGTGAAGGGCGCGATCGTGACGGTCGGCATCTTCACGCTGATCTGGGCGCTGCAGCTGTTCACCGAACCGGTGCTGCTCAGCCAGTCCACGCCGATGATCAGCGCGAGGTTCTCGCCGAGCATGTACATCTACGACGCCGCGTTCACCCGCAACAACTACGGCCTCGCGGCGGCCGCGTCCGTCATCCTGCTGGCCTTCACGATCGCGCTGTCCTACGGCGTCACGCGCTGGACGAACAGGAAGGCCGCCTGATGACCCTCCTCGGCCGCACCACCGTCAACGTCGTCGTCGGCATCGCGGTGCTCTACACCCTGCTGCCGGTGCTGTGGCTGCTCCTGGCCGCGACCAAGAACGTCGACGCCCTCTTCCAGAGCGATCTGTTCTCCTTCAAGGACTTCTCGTTCACGGAGAACGTCAAGAACCTCTTCGCGATGGACAAGGGCCTCTATCCCCGGTGGTACCTCAACAGCGTCCTGTACGCGGTCGTCGGTGCCGCCGCGAGCTCGTTCATCTCGATGGCGGCGGGCTACGCGTTCGACAAGTACGCATTTGCGCACAAGGAGAAGCTGTTCGGGCTCGTGCTCGCCGCTGTCATGGTGCCGCAGACCGTGCTCGCGCTGCCGCTGTACCTGATGGCGTCCGGGGCGGGCCTGGTCAACACGTTCTGGGCGGTGTTCATCCCGGTGCTGTTCAACCCGTTCGGCGTCTACCTCGGCCGGATCTTCAGCCAGGGCTACGTGCCCGACGAGGTCCTGGAAGCGGCGAGAATCGACGGCGCGAGCGATCTGGCGACCTACTTCAAGGTCGCGCTCAAGATGCTCGGACCGGGCCTGATCACGTTGTTCCTGTTCCAGCTCACCGCGATCTGGAACAACTTCTTCCTGCCCATGGTCATGCTGTCCGACCAGAAGCTCTACCCGGTCAGCCTCGGCCTCTACCAGTGGAACAGCTCCGCCACGGTGAGCCCCGAGTACTACCCGGTTGTGATCATGGGATCGCTATTCGCCGTGCTGCCGCTGATCCTCGCGTTCATGCTGCTGCAACGGTTCTGGCGCGCCGGCCTGACCGCGGGAGCCGTCAAGTGAGGGCCGCGGGTGCCATGTCGGCCCACGCGGAGAAGGCCGTCCTCGCACCCGTGCTCGACCAGCTCAAGGCGACCTGCGACTTCGGCCCGGTCACCCAGAACCTGGCCGAACTGCCGGACGTGGATCTGCTCGTCACCGGCTGGGGCTGCCCGCCGATCACCGCACAGGCGCTGGAACATCTGCCGAGCCTCAAAGCGATCGTGCACACCGCCGGTTCCGTCAAGGGGTTCGTCACGGACGCCTGCTGGGATCGCGGCATCGTCGTCTCGTCGGCGGCGTCGGCCAACGCGCTGCCGGTCGCCGAGTACACGCTCGCGATGATCCTGCTGAGCGGCAAACGCGTGCTGGAACGGGCACGCGACTACCAGGCCGTCAAGCAGATCGACTACTACGACCTTCCGCCGACCGTCGGCAACTACGGCGCGACTGTCGGCATCCTGTCCGCGTCGATGATCGGCCGGCGGGTGATCGAACTGCTGCGGCCCTTCGACTTCCACGTGCTGGTGCACGACCCGTTCGTGACCGAAGTGGACGGTGCCGAGTCGGTGAGCCTCCAGGAGCTGTTCGCGCGCAGCGATGTGGTCAGCGTGCACACCCCGCTGCTGCCGGAGACGAGGGGGCTGGTCAGCGGCGAGCTGCTGAAGCGGCTGCGCGACGACGCGATGCTGATCAACACGGCGAGAGGCGCGGTGATCGACCAGGAGGCCCTGGTGCGCGAGATCGGCCGCATCCGCGCGGTGCTCGACGTGACCGATCCCGAGGTGCTGCCGCCGGAGCATCCGTTGTGGCGCAGCGAGAACGTCCTGATCACGCCCCACCTGGCCGGTTCCCAGGGCAACGAGTGGGGACGGTTGGCCCACCACGCCCTCGCCGAGGTGCGCAGGTGGGTCGCGGGGGAGCCGTTCGCGACTCCGGTGCCGGCGGAACGAAGGGAACGCATCGCGTGAGCTACAGCCGTGAACAGTGGGTGGAGACGGCCGACGACCTGCTGACCTCCGCCTGGAGGTACGCCTCGCCCAGCCAGGCGTTCCTGGATCTCCCCGGCCGGCCGTCCCGCAACGGCGTGAAGTCCGACGGCTTGGAGGGCTACGCGCGCACGTTCCTCGCCGCCGCCTTCCGCACCGCGCACGGCGACGACCCGCAGAACTGGCTGGAGCGCTACGCCACCGGTCTCATCGCGGGCACGGCGGGGGAGTGGCCCGCGATCACCGACGTCGGCCAGCCGATGGTCGAGTCCGCGTCCGTCGCACTCGGCCTGCGCCTGACCAAGCCGTGGTTGTGGGACAAGCTGTCCGAAACCCAGCAGGACCGCGCGGAAGCCTGGCTCCGGGAGGCCCTGCGGCACGTCCCGGCGGCCAACAACTGGTACTTCTTCCCCTACACGGTGGCCGCGTTCCTGGAGGCGGCCGGACGCGGTGACGAGGAAACAGCGCAGGCGAAGTCGCGCGCGATGGAGCTGCTCCAAGGCTGGTATCGCGGTGACGGCTGGTACTCCGACGGCGACGGCCGCGCGTTCGACCACTACAACGGCTGGGCCCTGCACCTCTACCCGGCGCTGGACGCGTTCCTCGACGGCAAGCCGATCACCACACATCTCAGGGAACACCTGGAGAACTTCCAGCTGCTCTTCGGCGCGGATGGCGCTCCGATCTACTTCGGACGGTCGCTGACGTACCGGTTCGCGGCCGCGTCGGCGATCGCGCTCGGCGCGGTCACCGGCGAGACACCGCTCAGCCCCGGCCACTCCCGGTACCTCATCGGCAACACCCTCGAGTACTTCCTCGACAGGGGTTCGCTGACCGACGGCCTGCTCAGCCTGGGCTGGCACGGCCCGCACGAGGCCACCCTGCAGCCCTACTCCGGGCCTGCCTCGCCGTACTGGGCCTCGAAGGCGTTCGTCTGCCTGCTCGCCGGACCGGACCATCCACTGTGGACCGCCCCGGAGGAGCACAGCGACGAGAACCACATGCTTGCGCTGCCCGGACCAGGCCTGCTGATCCAGCGGCACAACGGCGTGACCAGACTGCACAACCACGGCAGTGACCACGTCCGGCCGTTCGAGGGCGAGTACGCGACCGACGACGACCCGCTCTACAGCCGGTTCGCCTACTCGACCACCACCGGCCCGACGTCGGCGAAGAACCCGGCCGACAACCACCTCAGTCTGCTGATCAGGGGCAACCGCAGTGTCCGCAGGCGCATCCACCCGCTGGGTGCGCAGGACAACTGGGCCGCCTCGTGGCACCGGCCGGTGTTCGACGCGCACCAGCCGATGGTGCCGGGTCTCAAGGTCGAGAGCGTCACGGCGGTGTGGGACGACCAGGAGCTGCGCATCCACCGGGTGATCGGCGCCCCGCCCGGCACGCGAGCCGAGCTCACCGGATGGGCCACCGACCTGCCGTCACCGCTGGTCGGCATCCGCGGCTGGACCGGCGTCGAGTGGCAGGCGGCGCCGCAGGGCACCGCGTTCATCAGCTCGGCGGGTCTGCCCACGCTGACCGCCGACATCGAGGGCACGGTGACGCTCGCGGCGGTCGCCGTCCTCAACGGCAGTGTCCAGGAGATCGACTGGGACGCCCGCGTCGACGAGGTGCTCGGCAGGACACTGGACGCGAGGTGAAGCTCCTCGCAGTGGCGTCTGGCTCTGTTGGCGTCTGCAAGTACCACCAACTCTTGATCAAATCGCCGCTGACTGCCACCAACCGGCCCGGGAACCTGCCGACACGTGGCGCGGCCAGGCCGATGTGCCCGGTATGCACGATCGGGCTGGTCCATGAAGAGAACCTTTATGGACCTCAGGTGGATGAATGCGCCGTTCATGGATGTGGGCCGGGGCAGCCTGTGCACGGTGCCGCCGATCACGCCTTGGAATCAACCATCTGGACCGGCACGTCGTAGAACGCGCACACGCGGGCGTCCGGTGCGAGCCAGGGCGCGAGCAGCGAGTGCGCGCGGTCGGGATCGCGCTGGAACAGCCCGACGCGGACCGCGAAGACGAGGTCGAACCGCCGGTCGCCGAGGTTCATGTCCTCCAGCGACGCGATGAGGAACTCGGCCTTGCCCGACGCCACGTACACGGCGTTGCGCGAGTGGCGGCCTCGACCATCTTCGTGGACCTGTCGATCGCCGTGAGCGTGCCCGTGGCCAGCAGCTGACACACCATCGTGGCCGCGACTCCCTGGCCGCAGCCGATCTCCAGCACCCGGTCGTCAGGCCGGATCGCGAGTTGGTCGACCACACCGCGCAGACGCTCGCTCATGGTCCACATGATGCGTCAGCGCGGCGGGTGGGGCCACCGCCGCGGCCCCACCGACTGTGACGGCCAGACTCGGCGTCAGCCCTGGGTGCCCAGGTTGACCATCCAGGCGACACCGAACCTGTCGACGAGGTCGCCGTACTCGTCGCCCCACATCTGCTTCTCCAGCGGCGTACCGATCTTGCCGCCCTCGGCGAGCTTGGCGAAGTGCTCCTTCAGCACCTCGTCGTCGCCCGACAGGGAGATCGTGACGGTGTCGCCGGGGTTGAACGGCATGCCGGGCGGCGTGTCGGAGGCCATCAGCGTGTAGCCGGCGTCGGTCTCCAGCTGCGCGTGCATGATCTGGTCGGCCTGCGGCGAGTCCTGCATGCCGAACTCGCCGAAGGTGTTCATCCTCAGCTCGCCGCCGAAGACCGACTGGTAGAACTCCATCGCCTGACGGGCGGAACCGTCGAAGCGCAGGTACGGGTTGAGGCGAGTGGCCACCGGAATCGCTCCTTCAAGAGAGACGGACCCGAATACTCGCAAACCCTTGGCATGCCTACAACTTGAACTTATTCCGTGACTCCCGGATCACCCTGAGCGACCTTGCCCGCGTACATGAGTGTGGCTTCCGGGGTGAGCGGGTGGAACGTGCCGGCGCGGACGTCGCGGTAAGCGCGTTCCAGCGGTGAACGTTTGAAGAACGACCGTCCCCCCAGGACCTCCATCGCGATGTTCACGACCTCGATGGCTTCAACGACGGCCTGGCGCTTGGCCAGCATCACGGTGATGGTCGACTCGGCGTTGGCCGTGTAGCCGTCGCCCAGCTCCTCGATCGATCCCATCAGCGACCACCACGCGGTGCGCAGCTTGTAGTCCATCAGCCCGATCTGCCTGGTGGCGCTCTTGGACGTGGACCGGACCGCAACGTCGCGCGCACCGGAGGCGATGCCGAAGTACGTCGCCCCGCACACCGGCGCGAAGTGCACGACCGCGGCGAACAGCGGCGCGCCGAACTCCCCGTACGGCCGGCGAGCGGCGATCTTCCCGGCCGGGATGAACACGTCCTCCAGCACCACGTCGTGACTGGCCGTGCCGCGCATGCCGAGCGTGTCCCAGGTTTCCTCGATGCGCACGCCGTCGGCGTTCAGAGGCGCGCTGAAGTGCAGCACCTCCTCGCCGAGGACCGCGGAGGTCGCCACGACGTTCGCGCGCGGCGACTGGCTGCAGAACGCCTTGCGCCCGCTCACCAGGAACCCGCCGTCGACCTGCGTGGCCGTCGTCGTCGGCCACAGCCAGTCCGAACCGCCGCTCGTGGCGATGACCAGCCCTTCCGAGGCCACTCGCGTGAGCACCCCCTCGGCGTCCGGCGCGCCCTTACGTCTGCGATAGGCCTGCATCAGCGTCAGGTACAGGTGCATCGTGACGGCCAGCGCGGTCGCGCCGTCGTGCCGGGCGAGCTCGGCCTGCGCGTAGCAGACCTGGCGCATCGTGGCGCCGAGACCGCCCAGCTCCTCGGGTACGGCCAACGCCAGGTAGCCCTCCTCGCGCATGGCCTCGTACGCCTCGGCCACGAACGTCGCATCCCGGTCGTGCTCGGGCGCGTGGGCCGCCGCGATCGCGCCGATGCGCGCCGCCAGGTCCACGAACTTCGCGTCGTCGTCCCTCGTCACGGTCGGGAACGTGCTGGTCACTCGGGGTGTCTCAAGAGTTGTCATGCGACGAACGTAAGAACAGACGAGCCCCGCAGGTAGTTCTGAAAGTGAACCGGACGGCGGTAACGGAACACCCGTCCCGGCGGAGACTTTCCCTGTGAGGACGTCTGCACAGTGCCATCGAGTGCCGCAGAAGATCGTGGAAGAGCGGAGATCGGCCCCATGAGGACGTATGCGCAGTACTGCCCGATCGTCCGCGCCGTCGAGGTGCTGGGCGACCGGTGGACGTTGCTGATCGTGCGGGACATGCTCATCGGTGCCTCGCGCTTCAACGAGCTCTCCCGCGGCTTGCCAGGACTCTCCCGTGCGTTGTTGTCGAGGCGGCTCCGGCAGCTCGCGAACGCCGGGCTGATCGTGCGCACCGGTGACGGGTACACGCTCACCCCGGCCGGGGAAGCGTTGCGGCCGTTGGTGTTCGGCCTCGCGGACTGGGGTGCGCGCTACGCGTTCGGCGACCCGCGGGCGGACGAGCTCGACCCCGAGGTGCTGATGTGGTGGATGCACGGCCGCGTCGACACCGGCACGCTGACCCGCCGCGCCACCATCGAGATCCGCATCAACGACCGGCGCCGCACGTTCTGGCTCGTCGTCGAACCCGGTGACGCCTCCGTCTGCTACACCGACCCCGGCCTGGAGGTCGACGCGGTGCTGGCGTCCGACATCGCCACGCTCTACCGGATGTGGGAGGGCGAGGTGGAGCTGCTCGACGCCGTGCGCGCGGGCTCGATCGAGCTGAGCGGGCCGCGCTGGGTCGTGCGCGGGCTGCCGGACTGGCTCAAGCTCAGCCCCATCGCCGAGGTCGTGCGCGCTGCTCGAACCACCTGACCTGGGCCTTCAAAATTTCTCAAGATTTTCTGGGCGTGGTTGTCGATCCGGCGTGGTGGCCGTTCGACGCATCAGTGGAAGGACACCACAGCCCAGGAGGAACCTGAGATGACCGCCACGACCGTCACCGCCGCCACCACGACCCGCAAGTTCGCCGTCGGCCGCTACGCCACGATCGTGACCCGCGTGCTCACCGGCCTGCTGTTCGCCACGACGGGCCTGAACGGGTTCCTGATGTTCATGCCCGCACCGGATCCCAGCACGATGGCGCCGGCCGGGGTGGCGTTCAGCGGAGCCCTCTACGCCACCGGGTACATGCTGCAGCTCGCGTCCGGTGTGCAGCTGCTGTCCGGAATCCTGTTGCTGGTGGGCCGTTTCGTGCCGCTGGCGCTCGCGATGCTGGCTCCGATGGTCGTGAACATCTTCCTGTTCCACGTGTTCCTGGAGCCGTCCGGCATCGTGACCGCGCTGATCGTGGTCGCCGCCGAGCTCGGATTGGCGTGGGCGTACCGCGACAAGTTCCGTTCGATGCTGCAGTACCGCTAAACAGCGCTGTTCAAGCACACAAGCGAAATCCCCCGCAGGGCCACGTGCTCGCGGGGGATTTTTCGTTGCGCAGCCTGACTTTTCGTCCTCTGGATGTCGAAGCGCGAGCGTCTGGTTCGACGTAGTTGTAGAGGCCGAATCGTTGGAAGGGAACGGAAATGTCCACCACCCGCTGCGCAGGAGTCATCACGCGAGTGCTGGTCCGCAGCCGGTTCGCGCCCGCCGCCCTGACCGTGCTCAACCTGCTGCTGGACACCAGCAGCCTCGTCACCGCGCTGATCGTGGCCGCGGCTGAGATCGCCGTCGCGCTCGGTTCCCAGTCGTCTCCGGGCTACCTGGCCACGAAGGCCGCCAGCAGCGCCTGCACCTCGTACACGTCGACGCCCTTGCCGAACTGCTTGGAGATCGGCACGTCGTGCGACGAGACCCAGATCTTGAGCTCCGCGTCCAGGTCGAAGTGACCCGCGGTCTCCACGGAGAACTGCGTGATCGCCTTGTACGGCACCGAGTGGTACTCGACCTTCTTGCCCGTCATGCCCTGCTTGTCGACCAGGATCAGCCGCCGGTCGGTGAACAGGAACGAGTCGCGCACCAGCTGGTAGGCCGCGTGCAGCTGTTCCCCCTGCGCCAGCAGCCGCCCGAACTCCTTCGCGGCGTCCCGCGGGTCGAGCTTCGACGCGTTCCCCATCATTCCGCTGAGAAGTCCCATACGTCCACGTTTACCAGGCTTTCCGAAAGCTTGTACCTGAGCAGGCGTTCTCTTGTCCTGACGCTTCCGTGCGTTACCCGAAAGTGGTTGTCAACAGCCACTCGATCGGGATGAGGATGACGATGCGCAAGCAGCTTGTTGGGATCACCGCTCTGGCCGCGACCGCTCTGCTGGTGACCGGATGCGCCAGCAATGCCGCTGAGGCGCCCAAGTCAGACGTGAAGCCGACGACGGACCAGATCAAGGCGTTGTTCGCGGACTGGAACGCGGCTCTCGCGACGGGTGACGCCCAGAAGGTGGCCGACCGTTACGCTCCGAACGCGGTCCTGCTGCCCACGGTGTCGAACCAGGTGCGGTCCACGCGCGCCGAGATCGTCGACTACTTCGAGCACTTCCTGCAGAACAAGCCCAGCGGCACGATCCTCGACTCGCACGTCGCGGTGCTCGACGCCGACGACGCGATCGACGCGGGCACCTACCGGTTCGCGCTCACCAAGGACGGCAAGCCGACCACTGTGGACGCTCGCTACACGTTCGTCTACGAGAAGGTCGACGGCAAGTGGCTCATCGTGAACCACCACTCGTCGGCTATGCCGGAGAAAGTCTGATCCGCACGCACAACCCGCCGCCCGACGCGGCTTCCAGGCTGACCGACCCGCCGTCGTCGGTGACGAGCTGCTTCACGATCGCGAGGCCGAGCCCGGACCCGCCCTTGCCGGTCAGCCCCTGACCGCGCCAGAACCGGTCGAACGCCCGCGCTCGGTCTGCGTCCGCCAGGCCAGGGCCGGAGTCGATGACCTCCAGCAGACCGGGCCGGGTGGTGCGGACGAGGATCGTGCCGCCGTCCGGGGACACCTCCAGCGCGTTGGACAGCACGTTGTCCAGCACCTGCTCGAGGTGCCCCGGCGTGGCGAGCACGCGGATGTCGAACCCTTCGCAGACAAGCGAGATCGAGCGTTCGTCGGCAGCCGCGCGCCACGCGGTGAAGCGTTCGGTGACGATGTCCAGCACCTGCACGGGTTCCGGGTGCGCGACGTTCGCCTCGGCCCTGGCCAGTGCGAGCAACCCGTTGACGAGCCGGGACATCCGCACGACTTCGGCGGTCGCCATCTCGACGTCCTCGCGGACGTGCGGGTCGTCGACGCCGTCCGCCACGTTGTCCAGCGACAGCCTCAGCGCGGTCAGCGGCGTGCGCAGCTGGTGCGAGGCGTCGCCGATGAACGCCCGCTGCGACCCGACCAGCGTGCCGATCGTCTCGGTGGCGGTGTTCAACGTCCTCGCGAGCGTGCGGGTCTCGGGCGGTCCGGTCTCCTCGGCGCGCGCGGACAGGTCGCCGTCTCGCAACCGGGTCGCCATCCCGGTCAGCTCACGCAGCGGCCGGGTGACCCGGCGGGCCAGCCACAGCCCCAGGAACGCCGCCACGATCAGCACCCCGACCGCGAGCAACGCCCGGAAACCCCAGATGTACCAGAGCCGGTCGACGATCGGACCGTCCGGATAGGACAGCCGGATCGCGCCGACGACCGTGCCGTCCGGTTTCTTGGCCTGCACGGTGAGTTTCAAACCTTCGGAGTCCCACACCACGTCGGCGGGTTCAGGTCCCAGCACGTCGATCTGGCCAGGCGTCTGCCGCTCGTAGGCGTCGACCAGCGCGCTCAACGAGCGCGTGTCGCCCGACGCCAGCAGCAGCGCGGCGGTCTCGGCCTCGCGGCGCGCCGTGTTCTCGGCGTCCCCGTACAGCTGGTTGTTCAGCGTGAACGCCACCGGCACGGTGAACGCCGCGATCGCGATCGCGACCAGCAGCACGTAGCTCCAGACGAGTTGGCGGATCACGTGAGCACCAACCGGAATCCCACGCCGCGCACGGTCTCCAGCGACGCCGCGTCACCGAGCTTGCGGCGCAGCACCCCCACGTGCACGTCGAGCGTCTTGGTGGGCCCGAACCAGTTCTCGTCCCACACCGCCTCCATGATCTGCTCGCGGGTGAACACCGCGCCCGGCTCCTCGGCGAGGAACACCAGCAGGTCGAACTCCTTCGGCGTCAGCTCCAGTTCGCCACCGTCGAGGTGCACGCGCCTGCCTCGGCGATCGATCCGCAACCGCCCGTGCTCCTCAGGCGAGGATTCCTTCGCGGCCGGCTGCACGCGCCTGAGCACCGCGCGCATCCGGGCGACGACCTCCCGCACCCCGAACGGCTTGGTCACGTAGTCGTCGGCACCGATCTCCAGCCCGACCACCCGGTCGACCTCGTCGGACCGCGCGCTGATCACGATGATCGGCACGTCCCCGCGCGCCCGCAGCTCGCGGCACACGTCCAGGCCGTCCATGTCCGGCAGCCCGAGGTCGACCAGCACGATGGCCGCCTCGCCGGTGTCGGCCAGCGCCTCAGCCCCGGTCCTGACCCACCGCACCTCGAAGCCGTAGCGGGACAGCCCGCGCGTGAGCGATTCCGCGATCGGCTCGTCGTCCTCCACCAGCAGCACCCGCATGGGCGCTGATCATTCCACTGAACGCGCCACGGCGTTCCCCAGCCGGATCCCGCTCCACCCGAGCGAGCTCGCGGTGACCGCGTCCCAGAACGGCCAGAGGTTCGGCAGCACCCGCAGTGAGATTCCTGCCTGTTCGTGCAGCTCGAAGAGGTCGCCCACGCGCTCGGCCGGCCCGAGCGGCACGACCGGCTCGACGGCGACGTGCGCGTTGTCCCCGAACGGCCGGAACACGCCGGCGGGCAACCGATACGCGTACAGCTCCGCCGTCCGCATCCGTTCCAGCCACCCGTACTCGATCGCGTGCACTCGTTCGCCGCACCCCGGACCGATGATCCGCTCCTGGTCCGCAGCCGAACTCCCAGGAACCACCCACGCCATCGCCCGTGGACACTGCCGCGGAAACCAGTAGTCGGGGGAGCGGCCGTGGTCGACCGCCCACACGTACTCCTCGGGCTGCCGGGCCGTCGCCGCCCGATGCGGCACGAACCGCGTGATCGACGGATCTTCGGAAAAGTGCAGTACCTGACCGGATTCGGGGCGCATGTGGTCATACTGGCCCGCATGCGGAGGCTGACGCTCGCGGTACTGCTCGTCCTCACCGGCTGCTCGTCGTCCACCGGCGACGGTGCGACCGGGTTCACCGCCGTCGATCTCACAGCCACGCCGGAAGCCCTGGCCGCGCACGGCGACATGCTCATCATCGGCACCCGCCCCAGCGACCACCCGGAACTGGTCACCCGCACCAAAGACGGCGTTCTGAACAACGCCCGGCTCACCCCGGCCACCCCGTACGGCAAGGAAGCGCACTGGTACGGGATCACCTCCGACGGCGCCACGATCACCGGTGTCGGCGGTGAACGCGGCGGCGCGCACGGCAACGTCCGGTGGAGCGCCTGGACCGGCGACACCCGGCAGATCGTCGAGAAACCGCAGGCGTTCAGCACGTTCGGCGGCTACGGCGCGGGCGAGTTGATCGGCCCGGCCCGCACCCCGCGAGGTCCGCTGATCATCGGCACCTGGCAGAGCGACAAGGCGGGCCTCGACATCGCGGTCTGGACCTACGCGGCCGACACGTGGAGCCGGCAGCCTTCAGCGGGCACGGTCCTGGAGAGCTCGCAGGACCTGCTGCGCTTCCCGCTCGCCGTGGCGCAGAACGGCGACGGCGTCCTCGTCGCCGGCTGGCAGACCGGCAAGGGCCAGGTCAGCGCCGCGGTCTGGCAGTTCGACGGCAAGACCTGGACCACAGCGGCGCTCCCGGACGGCGACGCCGCGCTGGCCGCCCGCTGCTGGGACGGCACCTGCCACGTGGTGGGCCGCAGCAAGGGCAAGCTCGCCTGGTGGACCGGCACCGGCGCGGACTGGAAGAAGCTGACCACCCCGGACGTCCCGGTCACCGACGACCAGGTCCTCGCCGCCCCCGTCCCGGTCAACGGCACTCCCACGCTCTTCATCGACCACAACGGCGTGAAGCTCGTGTCCGAAAAGGACGAACGCCCCGCGAACGGCCCGACCGGAGCGGTCACCGCGGCCGAGAAAACAGGCGATCAGGTGTTCGTGATCGCCGGTGGCAGGCTCTGGCGCCTCACCTAGCGAGCAACGCCCGCAACGTCTCCAGCCCGTCCAGCACGGCCTTGCGCTCGGCGGGGGAGGCCTCGGCCAGCGCGCACGTCAGCCGGGCGTACGGACCTTCCGAGATCTCCCGCGTGTAGTTCTGCACCGGCGCGGTCACCTGCACCCGCGTGTAGCGGCGGTCGGACGCGTCGACCTCTCGCGAGACGAGCCCGCGCGCCTGCAGCCGATCCACGATCCCGGACGTGGTGGAGTGCGACAGGCTCAGCCGCCGCGCCAGCTCCGTCACCGTCGCCGACCCCTCGACCACCAGCGAGCGGATCAGGCCGATCTGCGGGGCGGTCAACCCGCTCCGAGCCTGGTCGCTCGCCGGTTCCATCGACGTCGTCAGCAGCTCCTGTCGCAAGACGCGCAAATGCGCCATCACGGTTTCGGCGTCGTGGAAGGCATCGACCATGGCGCGAAGTCTAGGCGGGAGGTACGTTGGACGCGACGCGTCGCATACGACGGATCTAGGGGGACACAAGATGACGATCAAGCGCGTACCCACTCCAGCGGGCGACCAGGCCTGGCTGATCACCGACTACGACCAGATCAAGACGCTGCTCGCGGACCGCAGACTCGGCCGCAGCCACGTCGACCCGGACAACGCGCCGAGGTTCATCGACTCGGCGGTGCTCGGCCGTCCGCGCCAGGGCACCGAACAGCAGGAGAACGAGCGCCACACCTGGATGCGCAGGATGCTCGCCCCGTCGTTCTCCGCCAGGAACATGGAGAAGCTGCGCCCGCGCGTCCGGCGGCTGGCCGACGACCTCCTCGACGACCTCGTGCGGCAGCCTCAGCCCGCCGACTTCCACGAGGCCGTGTCGTTCAAGCTGCCCGTACTCGTGATCTGCGAACTGCTGGGCGTCCCGTACGAGGACCGCGAAACGTTCCGTCGCTGGTCAGAGGCAATGAGCACGCTCAACGACCCGCGGAAATCGCAGGAGGGCCACGCGCACCTCTCTGCCTACATGGGTGAACTCGTCGACCGGAAGAAGAAGGAACCGGGCGACGACGTCATCACCCGTCTCATCGAAGGCACCCCGTCCGGCCAAGAGGAAACGATTGCCCAGCTCAGCGCCGGTCTGCTGTTCGCGGGACACGAGACAACGGTCGCGGTGATCGACCGCGGGGTCATGTTGCTGAGTCTCAACCCCGACCAATGGGACGCACTCAGCAAAAACCCCAGCGCCGTCCCGAATGCCGTCGAAGAGATCCTCCGGCACCGTTCGCCGGTGTCGCAGCGCAGCGACGACATCGGCATGCCGAGGTACGCGATGGCCGACATCGAGATCGACGGCACCACCATCCCGTCTGGCGACCTCGTCCTGCTCGGCATCGATCAGGCCAATCGAGACGAGACGCGCTTCCCGGAGCCCACGCAGTTCGTCCCGCGCGAGTCCAACCCGCACCTGACCTTCGGCCACGGCCCGAGGTTCTGCCTCGGCGCGCCCCTCGCCAGGGTCGAGCTGACCGAGGTCTTCACCGCCCTCGTGACGCGGTTCGAGACGTTCGGCCTAGCGGTCGACGTGGCGCAGCTCACCCCTCGGACGGAGCAGCTGGTGGGCGGGGTGGCCCAGCTCCCGGTGCGCTGGACGGCCCTCTGACCTGGTCCGCATCGATGCAGTAACCGTGCACGCTCAAAGCGCTCCACAGCGTGATGTCCGACTTTTGATCACATTGCGCTGCTTGTCCCACATCTTCCGGTCATTGCATTCACCCGGATGCGTCATGGCCTGACAGAACTTCACGGTGAATACAGCGATCCGGCCGCACAATGGTCACGCTTGGACACACAATTGCCGAGCGTCAACTGTTGATGTGGCTGTTCGGCCGTCCATTCCGCCACGCATGGGTGACTATGGCCCGGTCAGTGGGCCCCCGCCTAATGGTGGGGGTGGGCGGCGGTCCGCCGGATCGGCGGTTAATCTCTGGCAACTCGTCCCACTGCAATCCAGTGTGCCGACGTCGCAACCACCGGGGAGAGGACTGAACACGGGTGGCCGGATTTTTGTTGCGGCGGTTGGTCAACTACGTGGTGCTCGCCCTCGTGGCGACGTTCCTCGCGTTCACGTTGGCCTCCGTCACCTTTGACCCGATCGGGGTGTTGCAGCAACGCAACCCGCCGCCCCCGGCAGCATCGATCGAGCAGAAGAAACGAGACCTGCATCTCGACCAGCCGATCCCGCAGCGGTTCGTGACCTGGATGAGCGGTGTGGTCCAAGGCGACTTCGGCAAGACCATCGTCGACCGCCCGATCACCGACGAGCTCGGCCGGCGCATCGGCGTGAGCCTGCGGCTGTTCCTGCTCGGCATCACCCTCGGCATCGCGTTCGGCGTGCTGATCGGCGTGGTCAGCGCGATCAGGCAGTACAAGTTCAGCGACTACTTCGCGACCCTGTTCTCCTTCATATTGCTGTCGACGCCGGTCTTCGTGCTGGGCACGCTGCTCAAGATGGGCGCGCAGGGCGTCAACGACTCGATCGGCACCAACCTGCTGATCTTCGTCGGCGAGGAGACGCCGGGCTTCCAGGGCAACTGGTTCGAGCACCTCGGCGACCGGCTGCAGCACCTGATCGTCCCCACGCTGACGATCGCACTCGGCCAGATCGCGTACTACAGCCGCTACCAGCGCTCGTCGATGCTCGACGTGCTCGGCAGCGACTTCCTGCGCACCGCCCAGGCCAAGGGCTTGACCCGGCGCAAGGCGCTGATGAAGCACGGCCTGCGCACCGCGCTGATCCCGATGGCGACGCTGTTCGCGTTCGGCTTCGGCCTGCTGGTGGTCGGCGGCACGTTCACCGAGCGGATCTTCACCTGGTACGGCATGGGTGACTGGCTGGTCACCGGCATCTCGGCGCAGGACACGAACATCACGGCCACGGTGACGTTGTTCGTCGCGGTGTGCGTGCTGTTCTCCGGCTGGCTCGCCGACGTGCTGTACGCCGCGCTCGACCCCCGAATCCGCGTGAACTAGGCAAGGTGACGACGACGTGACCGTGATCCTCAACGAGGGCGACTCCGCGGGAACCGCCGGCGCCGCCTCGGGCAGCCCCGTCGACGCCGCGCCCGAACCGGGCAAGGCGATGACGCGCGGCCGGCTGGTGTTCATCCGCTTCATGCGCAACAAGCTGGCCCTGGTGGGCCTGGCCATCATCGTGCTGATGTACCTGCTCGCGTTCCTCGGCCCGCTGCTGACGCACTGGACCTACGAGGACCGCGACTACTCCGCGTTCCTCGAACCGCCGTACGCCGACCACATCTTCGGCACCGACAAGATCGGCACGGACATGTTCGCGCTCACCATGCGCGGACTGCAGAAGTCGCTGATCATCGGTCTGCTGGTGGCGTTGATCTCGACGACCGTGGCGGCGATCGTGGGCGCGACCGCCGGCTACTTCCTCGGAGTCGCCGACAAGGCGCTCATGTGGGTGGTCGACCTGCTGCTCGTGTTGCCGTCCTTCCTGATCATCGCCATCCTCAGCCCGTGGTTCCGGGGCAAGTCGTGGTGGCTGCTGGTGCTGATGCTGGCGGCCTTCCAGTGGATGATCACCGCGCGCATCGTGCGCGGCATGACGCTGACGCTGAAAGAACGCGAGTTCGTGAAGGCGGCCAAGTTCATGGGCCAGCCGGCGCGCAGGATCATCGCCAAGCACATCGTGCCCAACATGGCGTCGCTGCTGATCATCGACGCCACCATCAACGTCGGCTCCGCGGTGCTCGCCGAGACCGGCCTGAGCTTCTTCGGCTTCGGCGTGCAGTCGCCCGACGTCTCGCTCGGCACGCTGATCGGCGGCAACGCCGAGTCCGCGACGACCTTCCCGTGGCTGTTCCTGTTCCCGGCGGGTTTCCTCGTCGTGTTCGTGCTGGCGGTGAACTGGGTCGGCGACGGGCTTCGTGACGCGCTCGACCCCACCTCCACGCGTGTGCGCAAGCGGGAGAAGAAGGACACCAAGGAGAAGGCCGCCTGATGACCACCTCGGAGCTCCAGTTCGACACGCCCACCGATCGTGTCGTCGAGGGACCGGTTCTGCAGGTCGAAGACCTCCACGTGTCGTTCCCCAGCGAAGCCGGCCGCGTGCAGGCCGTGCGCGGCCTGAGCTACCAGGTCTCGCCCGGTGAGGTGCTCGGCATCGTCGGCGAGTCCGGTTCCGGCAAGTCCGTGTCGTCGCTCGCGGTCATGGGCCTGCTGCCCGAGTCCGCGCGCATCACCGGTTCCATCAAGTTCCAGGGCCGTGAGCTCATCGGCCGCACCGACACGGACCTGTCCAGGATCCGCGGCCGGCGCATCTCGATGGTGTTCCAGGACCCGCTGTCCGCGCTGACGCCCGTCTACACCGTCGGCGACCAGATCGCCGAGGCGATCCTGGTGCACCGCGGTGGCGCGGTGTCCAAGGCCGCGGCGAAAAAGCGCGCGGTCGAGCTGCTCGACCTGGTCGGCATCCCGAACGCCGCCGAGCGCGTGAAGGCGTTCCCGCACGAGTTCTCCGGCGGTATGCGGCAGCGCGCGGTGATCGCCATGGCGATCGCCAACGACCCGGACCTGATCATCGCCGACGAGCCGACCACCGCGCTCGACGTGACGGTGCAGGCCCAGGTGCTGCAGCTGCTCGAGACCGCGCAGGAGGTCACCGGCGCGGGCATCGTGATCATCACCCACGACCTCGGCGTCGTCGCCGGGTTCGCGGACCGGCTGATGGTCATGTACGCGGGCAAGGCGGTCGAGACCGGCAAGGTCGACGAGATCTACCAGCAGCCGCGGATGCCGTACACGCTCGGCCTGCTCGGCTCGATCCCGCGCCTCGACGTCAGCGAGAAGCAGGCGCTCGTGCCGATCACCGGCCAGCCGCCGTCGCTCACGGACCTGCCCCCGGGCTGTCCGTTCGCGCCGCGCTGCCCGATGGTCGTCGACGCCTGCCACACCGCCGAGCCGCCGTTGATCGAGGTGGACGGCTCGGCCGAGCACCACGCCGCGTGCATCAGGACCGGTGAGATCGCCGCGACCGACGCCGAGGGTGCCGAGGCGGCCGCCGAGATCTTCGGTGCCGAGGTCGTCGAGGACGCCGAGATCGCCAAGGTGCCGCGCGAGCAGCGCGAGACCGTGCTGGAGCTCGACAAGCTCGTCAAGGAGTACGCGGTCAACAAGGGCGTGGTGTTCAAGCGCCGCGTCGGGACCGTGCACGCCGTCGACGGGATCTCGTTCGACGTCCGCGAGGGCGAGACCCTGGGTCTCGTCGGCGAGTCGGGTTGCGGCAAGACCACCACGCTGATGGAGATCCTCGGTCTCGAGAAGCCCATGGGCGGCGAGATCTCCGTGCTCGGCACCAACGTGTCGTCGCTGACCTCCAAGCGCCGCTTCGAGATCCGCCGCGACATGTCGGTGGTGTTCCAGGACCCGATGGCGTCCCTGGACCCGCGCCTGACGATCAACGACGTGATCGCCGAGCCGATGCAGGTGCACGGCTACGGCAAGGACGAGATCAACCGGCGGGTGCCGGAGCTGATCCGTCTCGTCGGCCTGCGTCCCGAGCAGCTGTCGCGCTATCCCGGTGAGTTCTCCGGCGGTCAGCGGCAGCGCATCGGCATCGCGCGGGCGCTCGCGCTGGAGCCCAAGCTCGTCGTGCTCGACGAGCCGGTGTCCGCTTTGGACGTCTCCATCCAGGCGGGTGTCATCAACCTGCTGGAGGAGCTGAAGTCCAAGCTCGGCCTGGCCTACCTGTTCGTGGCCCACGACCTGTCCGTCGTGCGGCACATCGCGGACCGGGTGGCCGTCATGTACCTCGGGAAGATCATCGAGATCGGCGAGGTGGACTCGGTGTTCGAGGCACCGCGCCACCCGTACACGCAGGCACTGCTGTCGGCGATCCCGATTCCCGACCCCGTCAAGGAACGCCAGCGGGAGAGGATCATCCTCACCGGCGACCTGCCGAGCCCGGCGAACCCGCCGTCCGGCTGCCGGTTCCGCACGCGGTGCTTCCTGCACGCGCAGCTGCCTCCGGAGAAGCAGCGGCAGTGCATCGAAGTCGAACCGCTCCGCGAAGTCCAGGCCCCCGACCACGAGGCCGCCTGCCACTTCGCTCAGATCCGTCAGGTCCTCTGATGCATCCGTCGCCTCAGATGACCTGCGAGCACGAAGGAACAGTGTCCCCGGCAACTGGTGTCCGGGCACGAGGGAGGTTCACGACAGTGAGTCGACGTACCAAGGTGGGAGTGACCGCGCTGGTCGCGGTCGCCCTCACGCTTACCGCGTGTGGGGGGCCCAGCAAGACCGACTCCGGGCTCAAGGGGTCGGAAGGCACGGTCGGTCAGGCGGACATCAACCCGCAGGACGCGTCCAAGGTCAAGGACGGCGGCGAGTTCCGCTGGCCGGTCGACCAGCTGCCGGACAACTGGAACTACTACCAGCTCGACGGCACCAACGCCGACGGCCGCAAGATGATCGACGCGGTGCTGCCGAACCTGTACACGCAGAAGGCAGACTCGACCATCGAGGTCAACAAGGACTACCTGCTCGAGGCGAAGCTGGCGTCCACCGACCCGCAGGTCCTCGAGTTCAAGCTCAACCCGAAGGCCAAGTGGTCGGACGGCACGCAGCTGAACTGGCAGGACTTCGAGGGCATGTTCAAGGCCCTCAACGGCACCAACAAGGACTTCTCGGTCGCCGGCACCACCGGTTACGAGGACATCGAGAAGGTCGAGAAGGGCGCGACCGACCAGGACGTCAAGGTCACGTTCAAGAAGAAGTTCGCCGAGTGGAAGGGCCTGTTCTCGCCCCTCTACCCGAAGGCCGCGTACGCCACGGCCGAGGAGTTCAACAAGGGCTGGGCGGACCAGCCGAAGATCACCTCCGGTCCGTTCAAGATCGGCACGATCGACCTCACCGGCAAGACCGTCACCGTCGTCCGCGACGACGCGTGGTGGGGCGACAAGCCGAAGCTCGACAAGATCACGTTCCGTCAGGTCGACCGCCCCGCGCTCGCGGACGCGCTCGCCAACGGCCAGATCGACTACTTCGACATCGGCTCCAGCATCGACAACTTCACCAAGGCGAAGGCGATGCAGGGTGTCACGATCCGTCAGGCGATCACGCCGGACTACTCGCACATCACCTTCAACGGTGCGGACACGTCGATCCTCAAGGACGCGAAGCTCCGCGTCGCGCTGATGCGCGGTATCGACACCAAGGTCATCACGCGCGCGCTGCTCGGCCAGATGCTCAAGGGCGACGCGCAGGTCACCGGTAACCACTTCTTCCTGCTGGGCACGAAGGAGTACAAGGACAACTCGTCCATCGCGTCGTTCGACAAGGAAGCCGCGAAGAAGCAGCTCGACGAGCTGGGCTGGAAGCTCGAGGGTGAGACCCGGAAGAAGGACGGCAAGGACCTCACCGTCCGCTACGTCATCCCGACGCCGAACCCCGTCTCCGACCAGATCGCGAAGCTCGTGCAGTCGCAGCTGAAGGACGTCGGCGCCAAGGTCGACATCCAGGCCGTGCCGTCGACCGACTTCTTCAAGCAGTACGTCAACGTCGGCAACTTCGACATGACCGGCTTCCGCTGGCTGGCCTCGGCCACGCCGATCTCGGACGGCAAGGGCATCTACTACCTCGACCCGGCCAGCACCAACCAGAACTACGGCCACATCGGTTCGGAAGAGGTCAACAAGCTGCTCGACCAGGCCAACGGTGAGCTCGACGACGCCAAGCGCGCCGAGATCACCAACGAGGCGGACAAGAAGATCTGGGAGCTCGGCGCTCAGCTGCCGCTCTACCAGCTGCCCGGCGCGGTCGCGATCAAGAGCAACGTCGCCAACATGGGCGCCGTCGCGTACGCGAACCGTCCGTACGACTACATCCACATGGGCTTCACGGCCTGATGTAGTTCGCTGTACCGGTTGTGCCACAACGGCCCGGCAGGCTTCGCGCCTGCCGGGCCGTTGTGTCGTGCAACTGTGGATCATCGCTCCCCGGACGCCGTTGTGGTCACCGTGTGCCACTGAACGGGCACTGTTGGTTCAACTGCATTCGCGGGGTATTTTTCTCATGTTCAAGACGCGCACCGCAGTCAGCGCGCTCGTCGCGGCGGCAGCGATCACCACCGTGTCACGGTCGCGTCGGCGTCGGCGGCTCCGATTCCGGGCTGTGCCCCGTCCGGTGTCTGCATCGACAGCGACTGGCAGGACGGCCACTTCTACCAGGTCACCGGGTACCACGACATGGCGCTCAACCCCGAGATCTACGGGCACATCCACCTGACCGGGCGGGCGGGCTCGACGTGAACAGCACCGACGAGGTGCGCCCGATGATCACCGGTAGCGGCGTCGGACCCGGTCAGGCGTGCGCTCAGCTGTGGAAGGCACTCGGCGGCGGGCGGTACGACCTGGTCAACACGGCCTGCGTCAACGTCTGAGGCTGAACTCCAGGGCCGTGTCCGCGCGGGGGCCCAGCGCGGACACGGCTTTCCGCTTGCCGGTTACGATGGCCGCGCGATGACTTCCCAGACCTCTCAGCCGGTTCGCGCCCTCCGCCACGGAATCGCCGCGACCGCTCTCGTGCTCCTCGTCTGCCTTGTGGTCGCGTTGCTGTCGTGGCTCGCGTATTCGTCCGATCGCGACTTGTTGTCCTCCATGACCTCGCGTTCGCAGGGCGACGTCGTGTCCTATTCGGACGGTGCGGTCTCGGTGCGGTGGCCGTCCGGTTCGGCGCGTGTCCCGTACGAGGACGGCGATCGGATCGTGGGGAAGCAGACGCAGGTGGCGTTCGATCCCGCCGACCCTTCGCGGGCCGTGATTCCCGGTGCGGACCTGTTGCTGGAAACCGATCGTGCGCTGGGCGGCGTGACGTTCTCGATCGCGGTGGCGATACTGGTGGTGCTGGCCGGTGCGGTGCGGCTGTTGCTGGCTGTTCGTTCTGCGCGTGCTGCCGCCGAGACGGTGTCGGTGCGGCGGATCCGGTTGCAGTCCGGGCTGATGGTCCGGTCGTGGCTGGAGATCGACGGGCCGGTCGAGCGGTGGCTGCCGGTCTACTACGACCCGGTGCTCGTGACGTTGCCGTCGCCCGTTGACGTCTCGCTGCGGGGTGGGCGCGTTGCCGTTGTCGACGGTGTGACCCTCTACCCGTCGGGGCGTCCGGTGGTGAAGCATCCGCGTGGTCGCCGGGTCGACAACCCCACGCAGCCCGATCCGGAGACACGGGCGCCTCGGGGACTGTTGGCTCAGCTGCGGGTGGACTCGGTTTTCCTGGTGCCCGCGCCGATCGTGGGCCTGTTCTGGGCCTATGTGGACGGCAGCGGGTTCACGGGCTGGATCACGGCGACGGTGGTCGTCGCCGCTCTGGGACTGTGGTGGGGTGCGTTCCGGGGGTCCGACCCGTCGTGACCCGCGTTGTCGCCGGACTCGCGTTCGTGGCGGTCGTCTTCGGCACCGTGACGCTGGACGACGGTGTGATCCAGCCGCTCGTCAACGACCTGACTCCGGCGACCGCGTTTCTCGCCTGGGCTCTGCCGTGGCTGCTCGCGGCCGGGCTGTTCGTCATGGCCTGGTCCGATCGAGTCTGGGTGCCTGGGCTGGTGCTGGGGCTCCTCGGCGGTGCGGCTGGTCTGCTGGCGGGCGCGAGCGGTCCGTTCCAGGTGGTGGCGCTCGTGCTGGCCGTGCTCGTGTTCTTGCGGGCTTCGGCCGTGGCGGCGGTGCTGGGCGCCGGTGCGATGGGCGTGCTGCTGGTGGAGGCGCTGGCGCTGCTCGGGCAGGAACGCGACCTGGTGTGGGCGGTGATCTTCTGGATCGTCGTGGTGGTGCTCGTGGGATGGGCGGGCTTTGCGCTGCGGGAGAGCTGGCGTGACGCGATCGCGCCCGCGTTGTTGCTGGTCAACGCCGCCTGGGCGATGGAACCGGGCTTCTACCCGTACAACCTGGCGTTCCTGCCGCTGCTGGTCGTCGTGCCGCTCGCCGAGATCGCGCTGACCGGCTCGGCGAAGCTCGCCGCACGGCTCACCGTCGCGGCTGTGTTGCTCATGCGGGCAGCCGAATACGCCTACGTGAGCTCGCTGGACTTCACCAGGGTCGCCCACGTCGTGCTGACGCTTTTGGCTGTGGGAGCGGCTTACTTCTCGCGTTCCCGCTGATTCTTGCGGCGCTTGCCCTCGTGCATGGCGACGACGCGTGCGACCGGGATGGTGTGGCCCTCGGCGATCAGGTCCTCCGGCAGCCGCTGGGGCTTCGGCATCAGCTCGGTCCACGGGTCGCCGTCGAACCTCGTCCTGATGGTGAAGTCGGCCGGGGTGACGTCCTCGAGCGCGTCCCAGGGCAGGGGGAACGAGATCGGCAGGCCGTCGCGCAGCCGCGGGCTGTAGGCGGCGACGACCGTGGCGCCCCACGCGCGGGTCGAGTCCAGGAACACCTTCCCGCCGCGTTCGGCCCGGATGTAGGCGGTGGTGGCGATCTCGGGCCCGAGCTTCTCGGCTCTCGCCGCCACCGCCCGGGTTGCCGCGGCCACGTCGTCGGGGTCGTGCTTGTCGAGCGGCACGAAGATGTGCACGCCCTTGGCGCCGCTGGTCTTCACGGCGCCTTCCAGGCCCGCGTCGGCCAGTGCGTTCTTGATCAGGAACGCCGACCGCACCACGACGTCGAAACCGGAACCCTCTGGCGGGTCGATGTCGAGGACCATGTGCGTCTGGTGGTCGCCCAGGAACAGTGGCACGTGGTACTCGACCGCGCGCTGGTTCGCGAACCACATCAGCGTCTGCTTGTCGTCGCACAACGCGTACTTGATCTGCCGGTGCGACGTCTCCGCCCACATCTCGACGGTCTTCACGTAGTCCGGCGTGTACTTGGGGACGTTCTTCTGCATGAACGGGTCCTGGCCGCGCAGGATCCGCCACACCGACAGCGGACGGCCTTGGAGGACGGGCACGAACCGGTCGGCGACGAAGTCCAGGTACTCCACCAGGTCGCCCTTGACCGTCCCGCCGAACAGCGGCTGGTCGAGGCTGGAGAACTTGATCTCGCTACTGCTCATCGGGCACCTCGAGCTCGTCGCGCGCGGCCCACTCCAGCAGCGGCTCGATCGACCACACCGCGTCGTCGATGCCGGCGTGCAGGTCGCCCAGCTCGGCGTAGCGCTTCGGCACGGTCGCGATGGTGAACTCGCGCGGGTCGACGTCCGGGACCTCGTCCCAGCGGATCGGGGTCGACACGGTCGCCTCGGGGAAGCCACGCACCGAATACGCACTCGCGATCGTGCGGTCGCGCGTGTTCTGGTTGTAGTCCACGAACACGAGCGACGGGTCGCGGTCCTTGCGCCACCACGTCGTCTCCACGTCGTCGGGTGCGCGGCGTTCGACCTCGTGCGCGAACGCCAGCGCGGCCTTGCGGACGTCCTGGAAGCCGTGGTCCGGCTTGATCCGCACGTAGATGTGCAGGCCCTTGCTGCCGGACGTCTTCGGGAACCCCGTGGCGCCCAGTTCCGCCAGCACCTCCTGCGCCACGAGCGCCACGCGGCGCACCCGGTCGAACGTGCAGGTCTCGCCGGGGTCGAGGTCGATGCGCCACTCGTCCGGCTTCTCCGTGTCGGCCGCGCGGGAGTTCCACGGGTGGAACTCCACAGTGGACATCTGCACGGCCCAGATCACGTCGGCGACGTGCGTGACGCACAGTTCGTCCGCATGGCGGTTGTAGCGCGGAAAATGCACGCGGACGGTCCGCACCCACGGCGGTGCGCCGTTCGGAAGCCTTTTCTGGTGCACTTTCTCGCCGGTCACGCCTTCGGGGAAGCGGTGCAGCATGCACGGCCGTTCCCGCAGCGCACGGACGATTCCGTCGCCGACGGACAGGTAGTAGTTCGCGAGATCCAGTTTCGTCTCGCCGCGCGCGGGAAAGTAGACGCGGTCGGGGTTGGAGATCCGCACGACGCGGTCCTCCACCTCGAGCTCCACAGCCGGAGACTTGCCCATGCTGCCCAACCTAACCGTTTCCAGGCGTTTCCTCAGCCCGAACGGTGTTTCGCTGGCGGACGTGGCGTCCATGGTTGATACCGGCCTGTGGTTCCGGCGATTCTGCGAGGCTCCTGAGGGTGCTCCTCGGCTGGTGTGCTTCCCGCACGCGGGAGGGGCGGCGAGCTGGTTCCAGCCGTTCGCCCAGCACTTCTCCGGCCGGTGCGAGCTGGTCGCCGTCCAGTACCCGGGGCGGCAGGACCGCAGGTCAGAGCCGTTGCTGGACGACATCCGGACGTTGGCCGACCAGATTTCGGGGTTGCTGACCCGCGACCGGCCGCTGCACCTGTTCGGCCACAGCATGGGCGCGATGATCGCGTTCGAGGTCGCTCTGCGCGTGGAGCCCGACCACCTGTTCGTCTCCGGGCGGCGCGCGCCGCAGATCGTCCGGGACGACCGCGTGCACCTCCGGGACGACGCCGGCCTGATCGCGGAGGTGCGGCGGCTCGCGGGCACGAACGCACGCGTGTTCGACGACGAGGAGCTGGTGCGGATGGTGCTGCCGGCGATCCGCGCCGACTACCGGGCCGCGGAGACCTACCGCTACCGGCCGGGCCCGCCGTTGTCGTGCCCGCTGACCGCGCTGACCGGGGACGCCGATCCGAAGGCCTCGGTGGACGAGGTCTCGTTGTGGCGTGAACGAACTGCAGGTGCTTTCTCGCTGAACGTGTTCCCCGGCGGCCATTTCTTTCTGTCGGACAACAGAAGCGCGGTCGCCGCCCTTGTTTCCGGCGAATCACCTAGTGCCTGAACCCCTAATTTTGCAAGGGATTCAGGTCCGTCCCGTGTCGGACCAAGTTGTAAGGTGATGAGAGGAAAACGGGATGACCAAGCGGGCACTGATCACCGGGATCACCGGCCAGGACGGGTCGTACCTCGCCGAACACCTGCTCAAGCAGGGGTATCAGGTCTGGGGACTGATGAGGGGCCAGGCCAACCCGCGCAAGATGCGGGTCTCGCGGCTGATGTCCGAACTGTCCTTCGTGGACGGTGACCTGATGGACCAGGCGTCGCTGGTGTCCGCTGTGGACCTGGTGCAGCCGGACGAGGTCTACAACCTCGGCGCCATCTCGTTCGTGCCGATGTCGTGGCAGCAGGCCGAGCTCGTCACCGAGGTCAACGCCATGGGCGTGCTGCGCGTGCTGGAGGCGATCCGCATCGTCTCGGGTCTGTCCAGCAGCCGCCACAACGGCGCGTCTGCCAAGAACATCCGCTTCTACCAGGCCTCCTCGTCGGAGATGTACGGCAAGGCGGCCGAGACGCCGCAGCGCGAGACCACGATCTTCCACCCCCGCAGCCCGTACGGCGTGGCGAAGGCGTACGGCCACTTCATCACCCGCAACTACCGCGAGTCGTTCGGCATGTACGCGGTCGGCGGCATCCTGTTCAACCACGAGTCACCGCGGCGCGGCGCGGAGTTCGTGACCCGCAAGATCTCCCTCGGTGTCGCGAAGATCGCCCAGGGCCTGCAGGACAAGCTGGCTCTGGGCAACCTGGACGCGTTGCGCGACTGGGGTTTCGCCGGCGACTACGTGCGTGCCATGCACCTGATGCTGCAGCAGGACGAGCCGGAGGACTACGTCGTCGGCACCGGCGAGATGCACTCGGTGCGCGACGCCGTGCGCCTGGCGTTCGAGCACGTCGGCCTCAACTGGGAGGACCACGTCTACATCGACCCGGTCCTCGTCCGCCCGGCCGAGGTCGAGATCCTCTGCGCCGACACCACCCGCGTGCGCGGTGAGCTCGGCTGGAAGCCCGAGGTCGACTTCTCGTCGCTGATGAAGATGATGGTGGAGGCCGACCTCAAGCACGTCGCCACCGAGCACCAGTACGGCGAGCTGCTGGCCGCCGCCAGCTGGTAGATCCATCTGCCCGGGATCCACAGCCGCTGTAGTTTTGCGGCTGTGGATCTTTTTTCGCGGGCGCTGGGGGCGCTTCTCAAAACGGTGGGCGAACTGACGGACGACGATTTCGCCCGGCCCACGGGGTGTGAGGGCTGGCTGGTGCGGGATCTGGTGTGCCATCTGGTGATCGACGCGCAGGACGTGCTGATCACGCTGGTGACGCCGACCGCGGACGCCGTCACGCACGATTCGGTGACGTATTGGAAGGTTTCCGGTTCGCCGTCCGACGATCCGTTGTCGGCGTTGATCGTCCGGCTGGCCGCCGCCTACGGCGAGCCGTGGATGTTGAAGCACCACGTGGACGACGTGGGGCAGGCGGCGTTGCGGGCCGCTGAGCTGGCCGATCCGACGCTCAAGGTCAGCACCCAGGACATGGTGCTGTGCACGTCGGGGTTCCTGGGCGCGTACGTCTGGGAGTGGACGCTGCACCACCTCGACCTGGTGATGCACCTGCCGGATGCTGCTGGTCCGCCCGCGGAGGCGCTGGCCCGGTGCCGCGAGATGCTGGAGCAGATCGCCGGCGCGTTCCCCGCATCGTGGTCCGACGCGGATGTTCTGCTGGTGGGAACGGGACGGCGCGCCCCGACCGAAGCGGAGCGCGCCGAGCTGGGAGACCTCGCGATCCCGTTCGTGCTGGGTTAGCGCTTCTCGAACGGCAGGCCGACCGCGAACCAGGACGCCGGATGCTCGGTGGGCTCGCTCCACGCCACCGCGATGGTCAGCTCCGCCGCCGAGGGCAACCGCCAGGTGATCGTGCGGTCGTCCACGTACTCGACGCTGCCCTCGACTCCCGACTCCTCGCGCAGACGGTCCTCGTCCGGCCCGCCGATGGACACGGCCGCCTCGCCGTTCTCGAGCGTGACGGCGTCGAGCCACTCCCCGGAGCTGGGCCCGCCTGTGACGTCCGATGCCGTGGCCGTCAGGCCTGCGGTGACGGTCACCCCGGTCTGGTCCGCGGTGAAAGTCGCGGTCCACAGCGTCACCGCCGGGAAGTGGCCGGGAACCTGAGGCTCCGCCCGTTGGACGGCCACGTCCGCGCCGGGCTCCACCGCGAACGTCACCGGGCCGAGCGGCGTGTCGATGTGCATGCGCACGAGCGTGACACGGCCGCCGGCCCGGTGACGAACGATTTCAGGCGGTGTAGAGGCGGGCGTAGAACCCGTTGGCGGCAATGAGTTCCTCGTGCGTGCCGCGCTCCACCACCGCACCCTGATCCATCACGACGATCAGGTCCGCGTTGCGGATCGTGGACAAGCGGTGCGCGATCACAAAGCTCGTCCTGCCCGCCCGCAACGACGTCATGGCCTGCTGGATCAGGACTTCCGTGCGGGTGTCGATCGACGACGTGGCCTCGTCCAGCAGCAGGATCGCGGGCTGGGCGAGGAAGGCGCGGGCGAGCGTGATCAGCTGCCGTTCACCCGCGGACAGCCCGCCGTGCTCCTCGTCGAGCAGGTGGTCGTAGCCGTCGGGCAGCGACCGCACGAACCGGTCCACGCACATGGCCTTCGCCGCCTCCACGACCTCGTCGCGGGTCGCGCCGGGCCGTCCGTAGGCGATGTTCTCGGCGATCGTGCCCTCGAACAGCCACGTGTCCTGCGACACCAGCCCGATGGCGGACCTGAGGTCCTCGCGGGTCATCGTCGTGATGTCCGTGCCGTCCAACAGGATTCTGCCGTTCTGCAGGTCGTAGAACCGCAGCAGCAGGTTGCCCAGCGTCGTCTTGCCCGCACCGGTGGGCCCGACGATCGCGACGAGCTGACCGGGGGAGGCGGTGAGCGACAGGTCGTCGATCAGCGGTTTCTCCGGCACGTACCGGAACGACACGTGCGAGAACTCCACGTGGCCGCGCACCGGGGAGACCTTTGCCGGGCTGGCGGGCGCCGGCGACTGCTCCGGCTCGTCCAGCAGCTCGAACACCCGCTGGGCGGACGCGATTCCGGACTGCAGCTGGCCGGAGAAGTTCGCGACGTCGATGATCGGCCGGGAGAACATGCCGGAGTACTGGATGAACGCCTGCACGTCACCGATCGACACGCTGCCGGTGGCGACTCGCAGCGCACCGACCACGGCCACGAGCACGTAGTTGAGGTCGGTGATGAACCGCGTGGCGGGCCCGATCAGCCCGGAGATCGCCTGCGCGCTGAACGACGACCGGTACATGGTCTCGTTGCGCTCGGCGAACTCCTGCGCGGCCTGCTCCTGCCGGCCGAACGCGGTGATCAGCGCGTGCCCGCTGTACATCTCCTCGACGTGCGCGTTCAGCGCGCCGGTGGACTGCCACTGCTGGGCGAACTTCGGCATGGCGCGCTTGGAGATCCACGCCGCGAGCACCAGCGCGATCGGCACGCAGATCAGCACCAGCACCGCGAGTTCGACGGAGATCACCAGCATGATCGCCAGCACGCCGACGACGCTGACGACGCTCGTCAGCATCTGGCCGATCGACAGCTGCACGGTCCGCTGCAGGTTGTCGACGTCGTTGGAGACGCGGGAGAGCACCTCGCCGCGCGGGTTGCGGTCGAAGTAGGACAACGGAAGCCGCGTCAGCTTCGCGTCGATGTCCTCGCGCAGCCGGTAGACCGCGTGCTGGACGATGTTGTTGACGACCCAGCCCTGCGCCAGCATCGACAGCGACCCGACCACGTACAGGCCGAGGATGATCAGCAGCAGCTGGCCGAGCGCGGGGAAGTCCACGCCCTGGCCGGGGACGACGTGGACGGTGCTGATGACGTTGGCGAGCGTGTCCTTGCCCTGGTCGCGCAGCTGGGCCAGGATCTGCTCCTGGGTCGCGCCGGCGGGCAGGCCGCGGCTGACCAGGCCGGTGAAGATGAGGTCGGTGGCGCGGCCGAGCAGGATCGGGCCGAGCAGGTTGAGCCCGATCGTGACGACCGCGAGCGAGCCGATCGCGACGATCTTGCCTTTGTACGGCAACAGCAACCCGAACAGTCGTTTCGTGGTACTCGGTTCACGCGGTGCTTCGAGCTCGGTGGCTGGTGCGGGATCGGCGAGCAGTGTCATCGGACGGCCCCTCCAACAGGCTGGGAGAGGGCAATCTCCCGGTAGGTCTGGCTGGTCGCGATGAGCTCGGCGTGCGTGCCGGAGCCGACGACCTGGCCGTCCTCCAGCACGACGACCCGCGACGCCGCCTCGACCGTGCTGATCCGCTGGGTGACCAGCAGGATGGTGGCGGTGCCGAGCTCGTGGGCGAGGGCTCTGCGCAGGCGGGCCTCGGTGCCGAGGTCGAGCGCGGAGAAGCAGTCGTCGAGCAGGTAGATCTCGGGCCTGCGCACCAGCGTCCTGGCGATGGCGAGCCGTTGCCGCTGTCCACCTGAGACGTTCGACCCGCCTTGGGTGATCGGTGCGTCGAGGCCGAGCGGCCGGACGAACTCGGCGGCCTGCGCGATCTCCAGCGCGTGCCACAGTTCGTCGTCGGTCGCGTCTTCCTTGCCGTAGCGGAGGTTCGACGCGATCGTGCCGCTGAACAGGTGTGCCTTCTGCGGCACGTACCCGATGACCTCGTGCAGTGCCAGCGGGTCGAGGTCGCGGATGTCGACGCCGTTGATCCGCACCTGGCCGCCGGTGACGTCGTAGAGCCTGAGCGCCAACGACAGCAGCGTCGACTTGCCGCTGCCCGTGCTGCCCAGGATCGCGATCGTCTCGCCCGGCCGCGCCACGAGGTCGACGTCCCGCAGCACGGGTTTCTCGGCACCGGGGTAGCCGAACGTGGCTCCACGCAGCTCCAGATGCCCGCGTGTTCGCCTTGCTGTCAGGGGCTTTTCGGGTTGTTTGATGCTGGATTCCGCCTGTAGCACCTCGTTCACCCGGCCCGCCGACACCGCGGCGCGCGGGGCCTCGGTGAACACCAGCATGGCCATGATGATCGCGACGATGATCAGGGTGATGTAGGACAGCAGCGCGAGGAGTGCGCCGAGCTGCATGCTGCCGTCGTTGATGCGGTGGCCGGAGAACCAGATGATCGCGATGGTCAGCACGTTCATGATGGTCATGACCATCACCGGCATCGCCGCCATGATCTGGCCGACCCGGCGCGAGGTGCCGTAGAGGTCGCGGTTCGTGGCGTCGAAGCGGCCGCGTTCGTGCGGGTCCCGCACGAACGCCCGGATCACCCGCACCCCGGTGATCTGCTCGCGCAGCAGGTGGTTGATGCGGTCGAGGAAGCGCTGCATGGCCTCGTAGAACGGAGAGAGCCTGCCCAGCATCAGAACCAGGCCGACGATCACGATCGCGACCAGCGCGATCAGGATCGTGGACACCGGCACGTCCTGCACCAGCGCCAGCGCGACGCCGCCGGCGCACATGATGATCGCCGACACCGCGACGTCCGCGGTGGTCAGCACGATGCTCTGGACCTGCCCGACGTCGTTGACGGTCCTGGTGATCAGCGACGGCGCGCCGATCTGGTCGACCTCGCGGGCACTGAGGCTCATGACCTTGCGGAACACCTTCTGCCGCAGGTCACGGCCGAGACCGGCGGACGCGCGGGAGCTCAGCAGCATGGCGCCGCTCGCGGTGAGGATCTGCACGGCGGCCACGCCGAGCATGGTGAGTCCGGTGCTCCAGATGTAGCCGGCGTCGCCGAGGAGCACCCCGTTGTCGATGATCTGCGCGTTGAGCGTGGGCAGCAGCAGGGTAGCGGCGGTCTGGACCAGCTGCAGCACCACCAGGAGCACGAGTGTTCCCCGGTACGGCCGGAGGTGGTGGTTCAGGAATCTGACGAGCACGCGGTCCAGCAGACCGCAGTTTCTCACGGAGATTCCCTAGCGTTCGCTCTCCTACCGTCTAGTGCATGAGCGAAATCCTCAGCGCCATCGAATCGGGCGACGCGGTGGCGCGGGACTTCGAGGCGCTACCGGTGCCCGACAGCTACCGCGCCGTCGTCGTCGAGGAGAGCGACGCCGAGATGTTCGCGGGTCTGGAGACTCGCGACAAGGATCCGCGGCGGTCGTTGAAGGTCCGCGAGGTCGCGACGCCGGCGCTGGCTCCGGGTGAGGCGTTGGTCGCGGTGATGGCGTCCGCGATCAACTACAACACCGTGTGGACCTCGATCTTCGAGCCGGTGTCGACGTTCGGGTTCCTTCGCCGGCTTGGTGGCCGGCATGCGTTGCCGTACCACGTGGTGGGTTCGGACCTGGCCGGTGTTGTGCTGCGGGTCGGGCCTGGTGTGTCCGTGTGGAAGCCGGGTGACCGGGTGGTCGCGCATTGCCTGGACGTGCCGCTGGAGCACCCGGACGGCCACAACGACTCGATGCTGGACCCGCAGCAGCGGATCTGGGGCTTCGAGACGAACTTCGGCGGTCTGGCGGATCTCGCGCTGGTCAAGGCGAACCAGCTGATGCCGAAGCCCGAGCATCTGACGTGGGAGGAAGCCGCTTCTCCCGGTCTCGTGAACTCCACCGCGTACCGGCAGCTCGTGTCGGTCAACGGCGGCAACATGAAGCAGGGCGACACGGTCCTGATCTGGGGTGCTTCCGGTGGGCTCGGTTCCTACGCCACTCAGTTCGCGCTGAACGGCGGCGCGACTCCTGTCTGTGTTGTGTCATCGCCGGACAAGGCCGCGCTCTGCCGGGCGATGGGCGCTTCGTTGATCATCGACCGGTCTGCCGAGGGGTATCGGTTCTGGAAGGACGAGCACACGCAGGATCCGCGCGAGTGGAAGCGTTTCGGTGCGCGGATTCGCGAGCTGACCGGCGGCGAGGATCCGGACATCGTCTTCGAGCACCCCGGCCGGGAGACGTTCGGTGCTTCCGTCTTCGTCGCGCGCAAGGGCGGCAAGATCGTCACCTGCGCGTCCACGTCCGGCTATCTGCACCAGTACGACAACCGGTACCTGTGGATGAACCTGAAGTCGATCGTGTCCTCTCATTTCGCGAACTACCGCGAGGCGTGGGAGGCGAACCGCCTGGTGGCCAAGGGGAAGATTCACCCGACACTGTCCAGGGTGTACTCGCTCGACGAGACCGGCCAGGCGGCGCACGACGTGCACCGCAACGCCCACCAGGGCAAGGTCGGCGTGCTGTGCCTGGCGCCGTCCGAGGGCCTCGGCGTGCTGGACCACGAGCTGCGCGACAGAAATCTCGGCGCGATCAACCGATTCCGCACCTCTACCTGAAGGTTCCCGCGATGACGGAAGAAGTAATCGCGCCGGCTTCGGCGTGCCCGTTCCCGTTCGCCCGCGACCCGCACCGCCCGCTGGACCTGCCGCCGGAGTACGGCCGGTTGCGCGCCGACCGCCCGGTGCAGAAGGTGACGACACCGGCGGGCGACACGGCCTGGCTGGTCGCCCGGTATCACGACGTGCGGGCGCTGCTGGCTGACACGGAACGGTTTTCGGCCGAGGTGATGAACCCCGGCTACCCGCGGTACCTGTTCCCGGTCGACCCCCAGCCGGGCGCGTTCGTGACGGTGGACCCGCCGGACCACACCCGGTATCGGCGCATGATCATGTCGATGTTCACCAAGAAGAAGGCCGAGGAGGTCCGTCCGTCGGCGCAGAAGCTGGTGGACGAGCGGATCGACGCGATCCTGAAGCTGCCGCAGCCGGTCGACCTGGTCACGCACTTCGCGCGGCCGATCCCGTTGACCGTCGTCTGCGAGCTTCTCGGCGTGCCCTACAAGGACCGCCTCGCGTTCGGCCGCTGGATCAACACCCTGGTGGAAACCACGTCGTCGCAGGCTCACCGCAACGCCGCGGCTGGTGCCCTGTTCGGCTACCTGACGAAGCTGGTGGCCCAGAAGGAAAAAGAGCCGACCGACGACGTGCTGGGCCGTCTCGTGTCTCAGCAGATGGCCGCGGGCGAGCTGAAACGCGAAGAAGCCGTGGTCATCGGCATGATGCTGCTTTCGGCCGGCTACGACACCACGGCGTCGTCGATCGCACTGAGCATCCTGACGCTGCTGGAGCACCCGGAACAGCTCGCGAAGCTGCGTGAGAACCCGGATCTGATCGTGGGTGCCGTCGAGGAGCTGTTGCGGCACCAGAACGTCATGCAGTGCGGCGTCGGACGGGTGGCCAAAGTGGACCTGGAGATCGCGGGACAGCCGATCAAGGCGGGGGAGGGGATCATCGCCCTGTTGTCCTCCGCCGACCGCGATGAAAGCGTCTATTCTGACGCCGATGCGCTGGACATCACGCGCAAGGACTCGACTCCGCTGGCTTTCGGGCACGGCATCCATTCGTGCATCGCGAAGTTCCTGTCCCGGGTGGAGCTTCAGGTCGCTCTGCTGACTCTGATCACCCGCATTCCCACGCTGGCTCTGGCCAAACCCGCCGACGAACTCCGCTTCCGCGACGGTGCCATCGTCTACTCACTGCGGGAGCTTCCCGTTACCTGGTAAGTGCTTTCGATTCAGGGGCGCCCCTCGTGGTAGGGGCGCCCCTGGTCGTTTCTAGGGGTATGCCAGGCGCTTCTTCGCGAGGATTCCTGACAGGTCGCGTCTCGAGATGGGTTGAGGGATGGACAACGAACAGAAGCTCCGGGACTACCTCCGCCGGGCCAGTACGGACCTTCAGCGCACCAAGAGGCGCCTGCAGGACCTCGAGTCGGCCGCGTCGGAACCGATCGCCGTCGTGGGCATCGGCTGCCGCTTCCCCGGCGGGGTGCGCAGTCCCGAAGATCTGTGGCAGATGGTCGTGAACGGCGAGCACGGCATCCGCGCGTTTCCGACCGATCGCGGCTGGGACCCGGAGATGCTCGCCCTGTCGTCCAGCGACCAGGGCGGTTTCCTGGAGGGCGCGGGCGAGTTCGACGCCGACTTCTTCGGCATCTCGCCGCGCGAAGCTCTCGGCATGAACCCGCAACAGCGCGTGCTGCTGGAGGTCACCTGGGAGGCCCTGGAGCGCGCGGGCATCGACCCGCACGCGTTGAAGGGCTCCTCGACCGCCGTCTTCGCGGGCGCGATGAACCAGGACTACCAGCTCGGCCCCGGCGAGGGCGGCGAGGGCATGGTCCTGCTCGGCTCGTCGAACTCGGTGATCTCGGGCCGCATCTCCTACACCCTCGGCTTCGTCGGCCCTTCGGTGACTTTGGATACGGCTTGCTCTTCTTCTCTCGTGGCAATGCATTTAGCGATGCAGTCACTGCGCGCGGGGGAGTCGTCTCTGGCTCTGGCCGGCGGTGTCACCGTCATGGCCAACCCGGCGACCTTCGTGGAGTTCTCGCGCCAAGGCGGCCTTTCTTCCGACGGCCGCTGCCGCTCCTTCTCCGACTCGGCCGACGGCACGGGTTGGTCCGAGGGCGTCGGCATGCTGGTGCTGGAGCGCTTGTCGGACGCTCGCCGCAACGGGCACGAGGTGCTGGCCGTGCTGCGCGGCTCGGCGGTCAACCAGGACGGCGCCTCCAACGGCCTGACCGCCCCGAACGGCCCCTCCCAGCAACGCGTCATCCAGGCCGCCCTGGTCAACGCCCGCCTGTCGAGCGACCAGATCGACGTCGTCGAAGCGCACGGCACCGGCACCGTCCTGGGCGACCCGGTGGAAGCCCAGGCCCTCCTCGCCACCTACGGCCGCAGCCGCTCGGCCGCACAGCCCCTGCTGCTCGGCTCGGTCAAGTCCAACATCAGCCACACCCAAGCCGCCGCGGGCGTGGCCGGCGTGATCAAGATGATCATGGCCATCCGCGCGGGCGTGGTCCCGCCCACCCTGGACGTCGACACCCCTTCGACCCACGTCGACTGGGACGCGGGCGCCGTCCAGCTGGTCACCACGACCACCCCCTGGCCCGCCACGGGCCAGCCCCGCCGCGCCGCCGTCTCCTCGTTCGGCCTCTCGGGTACCAACGCCCACACGATCATCGAGGAAGCGCCCGCCCCAGAACCGGCCGGCCAGGAACTGTCAGACCCCTCTGAGACGATTGGGATGGGGGGTGGCTCCCCCCAGGGGGCCCGCGAATCCGTATCGATTCCGAGCGCCGGCGCCACGTCGATCGAGCCCGGCGCCGTGCCGTTCCTGATCTCGGGCCGCTCCCGCGAGGCGTTGCGCGCCCAGGCCGAGCGCCTGCTGTCCGCCGTCGACGCCCACGGCCCCGCCCACGACCCCGCCAGCGCGCACGACCCGGCCAGCGCGCACGACCCGGCCAACGCGCACGACCCGGCCAGCGCGCACGGCCCCGCCCGCGCGCACGACCTCGCCAACGCGCACGACCCGGCCAACGCGCACGACCCCGCCGGCGCGCACGACCCGGCCGGCGCGCACGACCCCGCCGGCGCGCGCGACCCCGCCGGCGCCCACGACAGCCTCGACCTCGCCTACTCTCTCGCGACCACCCGCGCGTCGTTCGACTACCGCGCCGCCATCGTCGGCGACCTCCGCACCGGCCTCGAAGCCCTCGCGAACGGCACCCCCGCGCCCGGCCTCACCCAGGGCACCGCCGCCCGCACCAAGCAGGCCTTCCTGTTCACCGGCCAGGGCGCTCAGCGCACGAGCATGGGCAAGGACCTGTACGCGCGCTTCCCGGTCTTCGCCGAGGCGTTCGACGCGGTCCTGAGGCACCTCGACCCGAACCTCAAGAACATCATCTGGGGCGACGACGAAGAAGCCCTCGACCAGACCCAGCACACCC
>NZ_JBEXPJ010000067.1:0-41842 GCF_040611995.1 Lentzea sp. NPDC006480 | reverse complement strand
CCGGCACCGAGTGGCCGATGCTGAACATGCACATGCGCCAGCAGATCTTCACCGTCGTCGCGGTCTCCGGCAACACGGTGACGCTGGACAAGCCGCTGGAGTTCGACGTTCCCGTCAACTCCACTTCGGACGGTTCCGCGCCGATCGACGGGGCCGCCTACGACTCCAAGGTCTCGCCGCTGCTGGACCCGGTGGAAGGCGTCGGCTTCGAGGACTTCGGCTTCACCCAGGCGATGCCGGGGCTCGACCGCAACGAGGCGATCGACAACTACGGCAACATGGCGCCCGCGGCCGAGATGCACGGGATCGTCTTCAAGTGGGCGGCCAACTCCTGGGTGCGCGGGATCAAGGCGGAGATGACCGGCTCGCACCCGATCGTCACCGAGGAGGCCAAGAACCTCCAGATCGTGAACAACGAGCTCGACGGGTCGTGGAACAAGGGCAAGGGCGGCAACGGCTACTTCCGCTGCTCGCGCGTCTGGGACTCGCTCTACGCCGGCAACACCTCCCGTAACCTGCGGCACTTCACCTTCCAGTGGTCCGCGTCGGGCAACGTCGTGGTGGGCAACGACTTCGACTCCGACCTCAACCTGCACGGCGGCTGGGAACGCAACAACCTGTTCGAGCTCAACACGGTTCGCGTCTCCTACGCCCATCGCTCCGGCAACTGCCGGGCCAACTGCGGTGAGGAAGGCGGCGGCGGACCGGACAACTCCAACTGGTTCCCGATCTGGTGGGGCGCCGGCAAGAAGGCCGTCAAGTGGTCCGGCGCCTCCGGTCCGCGCAACGTCTTCTTCAACAACACGATGACGAAGCAGCTCGCGACCGGCGGCCCGTTCACCGACTACTACGCCGACCACTCGCGGGTCTACCAGTTCGGCTGGAACGGCACGGCCTACCAGCACCTGGACGCCGGTGGCACGCCGATCGCCGACTGGGCCATGAACGAGCAACGCGACTACACCGGCGGGCACGGCGTGGACGCCACGAAGACCGACTCGGCCGCGTCGCTGTTCCTGAAGTCGGTCGACGGCACCCCGCCGACCAGCACCACCACGTCGACCACGACCTCCACCACCACTTCGACCACGACGTCGACGACCACCACAACCACCACCACTCCGCCGGCGGGCTCGTGCGTCACCGCCGAGATCACTCAGACCTCGGTGTGGGACAGCGGTTACGGCGCCGACGTGACGCTGACCAACGGTTGTGCCACCGCGACATCGTCGTGGACCGTCGAGCTCGACCTGCCGTCCGGCACGAAGGTCAGCAGCTCGTGGAGCTCGGTCCGGACGAGCTCCGGCCAGCACTACAAGTTCACCAACGCGAGCTTCAACGGCACGATCAAGCCCGGCGCCACCGCGAAGTTCGGCTTCAACGCTGCGGGCACCGGCACCCCGACCGGCTGCACCGTCAACGGCCACCCCTGCGGAGGCAACTGATGAGAGCACTGACGCTCGCAGCAGTGGCCGCGACGGTCGCGGCACTGCTCAACGGCGGGCCTGCCCTGGCGGCACCCGTGCTGAAGGCCGAGGTCACCCAGACCTCGGTGTGGGACAGCGGTTACGGCGCGAACGTGACCATCACCAACTCCGGTGACACCGCCACGTCGTCCTGGACGCTGGAATTCGACCTGCCGTCTGGCACGACGATCACCAGCTCGTGGAGCTCCGTCCGGACGTCGACGGGTCAGCACCACAAGTTCACCAACGCGAGCTTCAACGGCACGATCAAGCCCGGCGCGACCGCGAAGTTCGGCTTCAACGCGGCGGGCGGCAGCCTCCCGGTGAACTGCACGATCAACGGTGCGTCGTGCGGCGGCGGCACCACCCCGCCCACCGACACGCAGCCTCCCACCGTGCCAACGGGTCTGCGCGCGACGGGCGTGACGTCCAGCTCGGTGTCGTTGTCCTGGACGGCGTCCACGGACAACGTGGACGTCACCGGCTACGAAGTCCTGCAGGGCAGCGCGGTCACGACCGTCACCGGCACGTCGGCCACGGTCACCGGCCTGTCCCCCGCCACCGCCTACCAGTTCTCGGTGCGTGCCAAGGACGCGGCGGGCAACACGTCGGCGGCCAGCGCACCGGTCAGCGCCACGACCAGTCCGGGCGGCGGAGGTGGTGACACCGTTGACGTCTCCACCCCGGCCCAGCTCCAGGCAGCACTCGCCGCGGCCACCCCCGGCCAGACGATCAAACTCGCGGCCGGCACCTACCACGGCTCGTTCCTCGCGAACGGCCGTGCGGGCACCGCGTCGCAGCCCATCACCCTGAGCGGCCCGCGCGACGCCGTGATCATCAACGACGGCCCGTCCGGCGACCCGCCGGACTGCCCGGCGCCCACCGCCGGCTGGGACTCGGGCTACGGCCTGTGGATCTTCAACTCCCCGCACTGGAACCTCACCGGGTTCACCGTGCGGGAGTCGAAGAAGGGCATCGTCCTCGACAACTCGCACCACACGACGATCGACTCGGTCTCAGTGCACCACGTCGACGAGGAAGCCGTGCACTTCCGCCGTTCGTCCGCCGACAGCGTCATCCGCAACTCGGTGATCACCGACACCGGCCTGGTCCAGCCCGGCTACGGCGAGGGCGTGTACCTCGGTTCCGCCAACTCCAACTGGGCCTGCCACGGCAACACCGGCGGCATCGACCGCAGCGACCGCATCCAGGTGCTGGGCAACAAGATCGGCCCGAACATCGCGGCCGAGCCGATCGACGTCAAGGAAGGCACCTACGACGGCGTCATCCGCGGCAACACCTTCGACGGCCAGGGCATCACCGGCGAGAACTCGGCCGACTCCTGGGTCGACGTCAAGGGGATCGGCTACCTGATCGAGGACAACACCGGCACGTTCCGCAGCCCCGGCACCTTCGCCAACGGCTACGAGACGCACAACACCAGCACCACCCCCAGCCTGCCCAACGGCTGCGGCAACACCTGGCGCAACAACCGCTCCGACCTCGGCGGCGTCGGCCAGTACGCCGTCAACATCACCTCGGTGTCGAAGTGCACGGCGATGCCCAACGTCGTCTACGCCTCGAACACGGTGACCGGGGCGGTGAAGGGGCTGACCAACGCACCGGTCACCCCGTAACACCCCACCGAGTGCCCGGCGGCTCCCGCCGGGCACTCGGCTTTCCAGAGGAGGTCAGTTCGAGTCGTTCCTGGCGCGATCCCGCCCTGACCGGACAAGTTCCTGTTGCCGGGGATGAGGCGCTAGTAGCGTCCCGGCCATGAGACGACTGCTCAGCGTCGCGTTGTCGTTCCTCCTGGTGTCCGCGGCCACGCACCCCGCGTCCGCGAACAGCGGCGACACACCGTTGCCCGGCTACACCATCGTCAATCCGCCACTCGCTCCCGCGACGGTCGGCGGCAAGGCCACCAAGGTCGTGCAGGGCGTGCACAGCCACGCGGGCTACATCATCGAGGTGCCGCCGCGCTGGAACGGCCGGCTCGCGATGTGGGCGCACGGCTATCGCGGCGAGGGCAAGGTGCTCACCGTGGACGCGCCGCCGTACGGGTTGCGGCAGCGCTGGCTCGACGAGGGCTACGCCTGGGCCGCGTCGTCCTACTACAGCAACAGCTACGACGTCCGGGCCGGCGTGACGACGACCCGTGAGCTCGCGACGCTGTTCGGCCAGAAGGTGCAACGGCCGAAGAAGGTGTTCCTGGCCGGGGTGTCCATGGGCGGGCACGTCATCGCGCGGTCGCTGGAGCAGTACCCGGGGTTCTACGCGGGCGCGATGCCGATGTGCGGTGTGCTGGGCGACCACGAGCTGTTCGACTACTTCCTGAGCTACCACCTGGTCGCGCAGACGCTGACCGGCAACCGCGCCTATCCCCTGCCACCCGACTACGCGAGCGTCGTGGTGCCCCGGATCCAGAAGGCGCTGGCGGGCCACGACGAGCAGTTCCGGGCCATCGTCGCCAACCTGTCCGGCGGGGCGCGACCTGGTACCGGCGCGGCTTACGCGTACTGGCAGAACTTCCTGTTCAACCTCGTCACCACCCCGACGGGTGACAGCCTGGCGAGCAACCCGCTGCAGCTCGCCACGAACGTCGGCACCCGCTACCGGCCGAACTCGCCGGTCGACGTGAACGGCGCCGTGCAACGGGTTCGTCCTGCCAACCCGGTGGCGCGCTACACGTGGGCACTCACGGAAATCCCTGCAGTGCAGGGGTTGCCGAGCGCGCCTGTCGTGTCGTTGCACGGGATCGGCGACATGTTCGTGCCGTTCAAGATGGAGCAGGACTATCGCGACGACACGGCCCGCTTCGGCCGCACGAACCTGTTGGTGCAGCGGGCGATTCGCACGATCGACCACTGCGAGTTCTCACCTGCCGAGGTCGGGACCGCGTGGGATGACCTGACCGCGTGGGTCGACCGGGGCAAGCGGCCGGCCGGTGACGACGTGCGCCGGACGGACGACCCGCGCTACGGCTGCCGCTTCACCGACCGGCTCGCCACCGGCGGCACTCGGTCCTTCTTCCCTGCCTGCTAGAGGACCAAGCTCTCGCCGTCATCCAGATCCGCGTGGCACGATCTCGTGCCCGCCTGGACGATGACAACGTTGTCGTCCAGCGTTTTGAGAGAGGAAGGCACATGTTCGGCTCCCTGCACCGACGCGCCAGACGCTCCATTCCCCTGATGATCGCCGGCCTGCTCACCGCAGGCCTCGTCACCGCCACCCCCGCCCTCGCCGCCGCGCTGCCCCTGACCCAGCACGTGAACCCGTTCATCGGCACCGACAACAGCAACTCGCCCAACCCGGTCCCCGGCGGCGCGGGCGGCAGCACGTATCCCGGCGCCGTGGTGCCGTTCGGCATGGTGCAGCTCAGCCCGGACACACCGACCGCGTCGCCGTCCGGGTACCGCTACAGCGACGCGAGCATCCAGGAGTTCAGCCTCACCCACTTCAACGGCGCGGGCTGTGCCAACAACGAGGACCTCGGGATTCTGCCGGTCACCGGCAACCTGAGCACGTCTCCCGGCACCAACTGGACCGGATACGCCGGTAGCTACACGAAAGCCAACGAGTCGGCCTCGCCCGGTTACTACAAGAACCGGCTCGACACCTACAACACCGGTGTGGAACTGAGCGCCACCAAGCGCACGGGCTTCATGCGGCTGACCTACCCGAACACCACCACGGCACGGGTGCTGGTCAACAGCAGCCGCAGCGCCACCGGCAACCGCAGCGGGTCGATCGCGATCAACGGCAGCCAGCTCACCGGCACGTTCACCGGCGGCGGCTTCTGCGGTTCGGCGAAGACCTACCAGCTCTTCTACGCCATCCAGTTCGACCGCGCGCCGACCGGGTTCGGCACGTGGCTCGGCGGCACGGTCAACGCGGGGTCCGCGAGCACCAGCGGCGTGAACTCCGGCGGCTACGTCACGTTCGACACCTCTGCGAACTCCGTGGTGCAGCTGAAAATCGGCGTCTCGTTCGTCAGCGTCGCGGGCGCGCAGGCGAACCTCGCCGCCGAGAACCCCGGCTTCGACTTCGCCGGTGTCCGCACCGCCGCCGACACCGCGTGGAACGACGTGCTCAACCGCGCGCAGGCGACCGGCGGTTCCGCCGCGGACCTGCAGAAGTTCTACACGGCGCTGTACCACGTGTTCCAGAACCCGAACATCGCCAGCGACGTCAACGGTCAGTACCGCAGCTTCGACCAGACCGTGCGCACGGCGTCCCACACCGTCTACCAGAACTACTCGGGCTGGGACATCTACCGCTCGTGGGCGTCGCTGATCGCGTTGCTCGCACCCGCGGAAGCCAGTGACATAGCCAAGTCCATGGTGCTGGACGGCGAGCAGGGCGGACTGCTGCCGAAGTGGTCGCACAACAGCAACGAGCACTTCGTGATGACCGGCGACCCCGGTCCGATCATCGTGTCCAGCCTGTACGCGTTCGGCGTGCGCGGCTTCGACACCGCGTCGGCGCTGGCGTTGATGGACAAGAGCTCGAACGGCGGCACCACCCAGGGCCAGCCCACCCGAGGCCGCCAGGCGGGGTACCTCAGCCGGCACTACGTCACCGAGGACCCGTCGGACTCGCTGGAGTACTCGGCGTCCGACTTCGCCATCGCCCAGTTCGCTCGAGCCGTGGGTGACACCGCGAAGTACAACACCTACATGACCCGCGCGCAGTGGTGGTCCAATGTGTACAACCCCGAGTCCGGCTACGTGCAGAAGCGCAACGCCGACGGCTCGTGGGCGTGGCCGGTCACCCCGGCGAGCCCGACCGGCTACACCGAGGGCAACGCGTCGCAGTACACGTGGATGGTGCCGTACAACTTCGGCAGCCTGATCAACCTGATGGGCGGGCCCAAGACGGCCGTGCAACGCCTCGACCACCACTTCACGCAGCTCAACGGCGGGCTGAGCCTGCCGTACTTCTACATCGGCAACGAGCCGGAGCACGGCGTGCCGTGGGCCTACAACTACGCCGCCCACCCGCAGGGCACGAGCGCGGCGGTGCGGCGGGTGATGACCGAGTCGTTCACGAACGCGGCCGGTGGGCTGCCCGGCAACGACGACCTCGGCGCCACCTCCGCGTGGTACGTCTGGGCGGCTCTCGGCATGTACCCGCCGACGCCGGGTTCGGACGTGCTCGCGTTGCACGGACCGTTGTTCCCGTCCGTCACGATCACCAGGCCGGGCGGCACCGTGCAGATCAACGCCTCCGGCGCCGGAGCCCAGTACGTGCAGAGCTTCAGCCGCAACGGGGTGTCGTCCACGCGATCTTGGCTGCGCTACGGCGACATCTCCGGCAACACGACGCTGAACTTCGCCATGGGATCGTCGCCCAGCGCGTGGGGAACGGCCGCCGCGGACGTGCCGCCTTCGTTCAACGACGGCTTCACTCCCCCACCCGCCGCTCCCGCTCTGGGCACCAACCTCGCGCAGGGCAAGCCCGCCACGGCCTCGACTCCCTGCAACGCGGGCGAGGCAGCGGCGAAGGCGTTCGACGGCAGCCTGTCCGGGAAATGGTGCTCGCTGGACGCCGGCACGAAGTTCCTCCAGGTCGATCTCGGATCGGCGCAGAACGTCGGGTCGTTCGTGCTGAAGCACGCCGGGCTCGGCGGGGAGTCCACCGGCTTCAACACAGGTGCGTACAACGTCCAGACGTCCGTTGACGGGACGAACTGGACGACGGTCGTGAACGTGTCGTCGGTGCGGTCCAGTCGTTCGTACCACCAGATCACGCAACGGCAGGCGCGGTACGTCCGGCTGAACGTCACGACACCGACGAACAACGGCAACACCGCCGCCCGGATCTACGAGTTCGAGGTGTACAACTCGTAGCAGATCTCGGTCCACGGCTCGACCGGATCGTGGGGGCCGTAGATCTCCCAACGGGTTCCGGTCGGCCGGAAACCGTTCGCGGCGCACCAGACCAGCACGGCCTGGTGCGCCGCACCGAGTTCGGAGTACGGTCCGATGTGGACCGTCCGCGCCACGCGGGCGGCCGGGAGCTCCGACGCCACCACTCTCCCGGTCAACGGGCACGGCACGGTCAGCTCGACGCCGACTTCGACGTTCGGCACGTCGTCGCGGTAAAGCATGATGTTGCGGCAGCCGCTGGTGATGCCTCCCGCGCGCAGGCAGGCCCACACCTCGTCGAGCATCGGCGGCCACAGGCGCGGGAACTCCTGCCAGGTCGTCGTCGCGGCAACCACCGCGGTCGGCCGGGCCGTGACGTCGATGACGCTCACCGGCGAAGAAGGCACGACCGCGATGGTAACGGCCGTGGTCAGGCGATGCGGAACGACTGCGCGGCGCTTCCGTTGCACGCCGCCTGCACCAACTGCACCTCGTCGGCCCCCGAACCGCCGGGAACGGTCAGGCATTTGCCGCTGTGCCGCGCGACGAGGTGGTAGTACCCGCCACCCTCCGCGACCGGTTGCCACTGCTGGTTGTTGCCGCCGCCGTACGTCCACAGCTGCACACCCGCGTTGTCGGCCAACGACACCCCGGACACGTCGAGCACCAGCGCCGCGTTCGTGCGGTTGTCCGCACGCGTGTAGCCACCGGAAGTCGGCTGGAACCGGAACTGCTGCGCGGTGGTGCCGTTGCAGGAGTACTGCTGGATCACCGTGCCGTTGACCGAGCCCGCCGCGCGAGCGTCGACGCACTTGCCGTTCGCCTTGCTGACCACCGGGTACCAGGTCGTGGGCGAGATGCCGCCGGGGTCGGTCGTGCCGCCGCCGAGCCCGCGCAGACCGTCGAGGATCAGCTTGTTCTGCTGCGCGCTCTCGAACGTCGATGACAACGCGGTGTCGGTCGCGTAGTTCATCTTGTTGTGGCCGAAGTTCGCGTACAGCATCCTGTAGTTCTTGTTGGTCCAGATGATCGGGTAGTCGCCGGAGTACCAGATCTCACCGGGGTTGTCGCCGACCGGGAACGTCGACTGGTCGAGCGACGCCAGCACGGTGATGTTCGGGTTCTGCCGGATGTTCTTCTCCCACGAGTACCACTCGCTGGCCGACGACAGGATGGTGTCCGGCAGGTTCGCGGTGGCCGGGTTGCCGTGGTTCTCGATCCGCAGCGTCTCGGCGGTCGGCCCCCAGCTGTTGGTGGAGAAGCGACCGGAGCCGAGGAAGTCGTAGTGGTACCAGTGGGTGAAGGGCTGGTCCTCCGAGTCGGAGTAGGCGGACACGTGGAAGCCGAAGAACGCGCCGCCCGCGTCCAGGTACCGCTTGAAGCCGTCGAACTGCTGCTGGCTGTGCGGCTTGTCGTCGAGGAACATCACGACCTGGTACTGCCCCGGTGTGATGGACGTGAGGAGGTTCCAGTCCTTCGTGGCGGTGTAGGTGTAACCGTTCGCGGCGGCCTGCTGCGGGAACCAGATGTTGGCCTCGCGCGAGAAGCTCTTGTGCGCCTGGTCCTGTGGCTCGGTGTAGAAGGCGAGCACCTTGAACGGCGCTGCCGCCTCGGCCGGCACAGTCACCGCGGCGGCGATGAGTCCTATCACGGCGACCAGTTTCAGGGCGCGCTTGAAGAAGCTTTGAAGCACAGGGATTCCTTTCCGGCGCACGAAGAAGAGCGCGCCAGAGGGCAGGGGGAACGGGCGCGGGCCGCACTCGGATTAAGGCACAACCGGACTTGATTGGTCCAGACCTCTGCGTGCCGTTATGGCGACCGGGAAAACGACCGCGCCCTCCGACCTGTGCTCGTGGCCCGCGAGGGGGAGTATCGGAGGGGTGGGCCTTCGAGTGGAGGTGGCGTGCCTTGGGCGAGGACTGGGTGTTCGGCTTCGGGGGCAGCTCGCTGGAGGAGCTGGTCGAGAAGCTGTTCAGCGGACTGGGGCAGCCCCAGTCCGGGACGCGGCGCACGGACCGCTTCGGGCGTGATCTCACCGCCGAGGCGCGGGACGGCCTGCTCGACCCGGTGATCGGCCGGGACGACGTGATCGACGAGGTGCTCGAGGTGTTGTCGCGGCGCACCAAGAACAACCCGGTGCTGATCGGGGATCCCGGCGTCGGCAAGACCGCCGTCGTCGAGGGCATCGCGGCCCGCATCGCGAGCGGCGAGGTGCCCGCCACGCTGAGCGGCAGGCGGCTGATCTCGCTGGACCTGGCGGGCATGGTCGCCGGGGCGAAGTACCGGGGCGAGTTCGAGGAACGGCTGGACGCGGTGATCAAGGAGGTGACCGCGTCGGACCGGATGGTGGTGCTGTTCATCGACGAGCTGCACACCCTGGTCGGCGCGGGCAGTGCCGAGGGCGCGCCGATGGATGCCGCGACCATGCTGAAACCCGTGCTCACGACCGGGAGACTCCAGGTCATCGGGGCCACCACCGTCGAGGACTACCGGCGGTACCTGGCGAAGGACGCCGCGCTGGTACGGCGGTTCCAGCCGATCCTGGTCGCCGAACCGTCGCCGGACGAAGCGACCGCCATGCTGCGCGGTCTGCGCGCCCGGTACGAGACCCACCACGGCGTGCGGATCGCGGACGAGGCGATCGTCGCCGCCGTGCAGCTGTCCGCCCGGTACGTCACCGACCGGTTCCTGCCGGACAAGGCGGTGGACCTGGTCGACCGGGCGAGCGCGCGGGTCCGGTTGCGGGAGAGGTCCGCGATACCGCCCGACCCGGTGCCGCTGGAGCAACGGGTGTGGCGGCTGAAGCGGGACGTGGCCGAGCAGGGCGAGAACCCCCAGCTCCGCGCCGATCTCGCCCAGGCGGTCGCCGACCTGGAGGCCGCCCGCGCCGCGCTGGCGAACGCGCCCGAGGTCGTGCCGAACGATGTCGCCGAGGTCGTGTCCCGCAGCACGGGCATCCCGGTCGCCCAGCTCACCGAGGCCGAACGGCATCGGCTGCTGCACCTGGAGGACCACCTGCACGAGCGGATCATCGGGCAGGACGAGGCGGTCGAGGCGGTCGCCGACGCCGTCCGCCAGGGCCGTGCGGGCCTGAAGCACCCGCACCAGCCCGTCGGCTCGTTCCTGTTCCTCGGGCCGACCGGTGTGGGCAAGACCGAGGTCGCCCGCGCCCTGGCCGAGGCGCTGTTCGGGTCGCAGGACCGGCTGATCCGGTTCGACATGAGCGAGTTCGCGCAGCAGCACTCGGTCGCGCGGCTGATCGGCGCGCCGCCGGGCTACGTCGGTTACGAGGACGCCGGCCAGCTCACCGAGGCGGTCCGGCGCGGCCCGTACTCGGTGCTGCTGCTGGACGAGATCGAGAAGGCGCACGCCGACGTCTTCAGCACGCTCCTGCAGGTGCTCGACGCGGGCAGGCTCACCGACGCGCAGGGACGGACGGCGGACTTCGCGAACACCGTCATCATCATGACCAGCAACATCGGCGCCGACCAGCTGCTCGCCGCGGCGACGTCCGACGTTCCGGCCGACCAGTTGCGCGAGTCGCTGATGGGCACGGTCCGCCGGCGGTTCCGCCCGGAGTTCCTCAACCGTCTCGACGAGATCATCCCGTTCCGCGGCCTCGACTCCGGTCAGCTGCGGCAGATCACCGCACTGCTGCTCGAACGCACTCGCCAGCGGCTGCACGAGCAGAACATCACGCTGGAGGTGGACGAGCAGGCCGTCGACTGGCTCGCCTCCCGCGGCTACGTCCCCGAGTACGGCGCCCGCCCGCTGCGCCGCACCATCGCCAGGGAGCTCGACCGGCGGCTGTCCCGCGCGCTGCTCGACGGCTCGTTGCACAGCGGGCAGCACGTCGTCGTCACGGTCACGGACTCCAGCCTCGCGCTGGCCATCAGTTGACCCTCACACGGTGAGAGGGTGCAGGCTGCGGCGGTGATCATCGAGAACGTCTCGTTCGCCGGCCTGCACTGCGAGACCACCGCGCTCGGCGCCCTGCTGCGGCACGAGGGCCTCGACGTCTCCGAGCCGATGCTGTTCGGGCTCGGCGAGGGCTTGAGCTTCGTCTACTGGGACGCCAAGAACATGGACTTTCCGTTCCTCGGCGGTCGCGTCAAACCGTTCGCGCTCACCCGGACCGCGGCCGACCGGCTGGGCCTGACGCTGCACGTCCAGGAGACCTCCTCGCCACGCAAAGCCCGGCAGCACGTCGAAACCGCGCTGATGGCCGGACGCCCGGTCGGCCTGCAGCTCGACTCGTACCACCTGGAGTACTTCACCGCGAAGGTCCATTTCGGCGGCCACTTCGTTGCGATGTACGGCTACGACTCCGCGCACGCCTACCTCGTCGACACCGCTCAGCAGGGTGGTGCCGTGACGACGTCACTGGCCAGCTTGGAGAAGGCTCGTGCGGAACGTGGACCGATGACCGCCCGCAACCTCTCCTTCACGATCTCCCGCACCGGACAGCCTGATCTGGGCGACGCCATCCGGAGCGCGATCGCCGCCAACGCCCACGCGTTCCTCAACCCGCCCATCGCCAACCTCGGCCACTGCGGCATCGCCAAGGCCGCCGAGCAGGTGCCGAAGTGGCTCGACCGGTCCGTCGACCTCGCGCTGGCCGCCACGTTGATGGAACGCGGCGGCACCGGTGGCTCGATGTTCCGCGCGCTCTACCGGGACTTCCTCGCCGAGGCCGCCACGATCGTCGACGACGGCAACATCCGCGAAGGACACCTGTTGTACGCCGAGATCGCTCCACTGTGGACCGACGTCTCCCGGCACATCGAGAAGGGCGACCTGGCCCGGGCCTCCGAGATCCTCGGCGAGCTCGCGGAGAAGGAGCGCCACGCCATGGAGGTCCTGTCCGGCTGACCGTTCAGGCAACGCGACTTGGCCGGTTCGGGGACTTGTGCCAGTTTGGACCGGTGTCATCTCGATCTCTGCTGGCCGCGAGCCTGCTCGCCGTCACCGCGGCCGTCGTCCCGTCGCCCGCCTCCGCCCATGCCGTGCCGTGGCAACGGGTCGGCACCGGCATCACCGCGGGAGTCAGCGGACTCGCGGTGCTCACCAGCCGCGGCGACCACGTCGAAGTCCTCTCGGTCATCGACAACAAGAAGCCCGGCCAGGAACGCGTCCGCCGGATCGTCCTCGACGGCGGACGGGTCAGCGCGGTCCGGCCGATGGCGTGGCGGGGTGAGACGCCGGTCGACCTGGAAGCCGTGGCCGGCGTGCCGCGCCGGCCAGGCGAGTACATCGCCGTGACGAGCGGCAGCCGGGCGTTCCACGTACGGGTCGAACGGGACGTGGTCACGGTGGTGGCCGCGTTCGACCTGCCGCACGACCCCGAGGACAACAACGAGAGCTTCGCCCTGAAGGCGGTCGGCTCCCGGCTCGCGGCGGTGTGGGCGGACCGCGGCGAAGGAATCAGGCCGACGACCATCTACAGCGCGTACTTCTCGTTGCAGGACCACGAGCTCGGCCCGGTCTCGACCGTCGAGTACGACACCGGCGCACACGCGGAGACCGTGCGGCACGCGTCCGACGTCGCGATCACGGCGGGCGGCGAACTGCTCGTGTCGTCCGCGGTCGACCCCGGCGACGACGGCCCGTTCTCCTCGTCGCTGCGCGAGATCGGCCGGCTCACCCCGCACCAGAACACCGTCACCGTCGACCTCGCCCGCCGTCCCCGCCTGCGAGGCGTGTTCGAGGGGCGCAAGATCGAGGCGGTGACCCTTCTCCGCGGTGAGGTGCTGCTGGGCACCGACGACGAGAACGACGGCGGCTGGGTCGCGGAACGCTGAAGGTTCGACGACGGCCGTACCATCGGCGTTGTCGAAGCAGTGAGGAGTCACCGTGGCACGCCCCCGCACCACCCCGCGCACCGTCGATCACCCGGAGCTGTCCGAGGTCTCGTTGCAGCAGGCCCTGGAGGCGCTGGCCGACCCGGTGCGGCGCATGGTCGTGTGCCAGCTCGCGCAGGCCGGCGGGGAGAAGGGTTGCGGCACGTTCGACACCCCGGTGTCGGACTCGACTCTGACCCACCACTTCAACGTCCTGCGCGAGGCGGGCGTGATCAGGCAGCACTACCGGGGCACGGCGAAGCTGAACTCGTTGCGCGACGAAGAGATGGACGCACGGTTTCCCGGGCTGCTCTCCGCGGTGGTGTCCGCGGCCCAGGCCGAAGTTTGATGGTGGTCAAAGTTTGACGGCCATCAAAGTATGAGGCAAGCTGGCTCCATGGCAAAGCATGTGCTGTTCGACCGGCTCGGCGGTCCCGAGGTGCTCACCCTCCGCGACGTCGAGGTGGGGGCGCCGGGGCCGGATGAGGTGCGGATCCGCGTGGACGCGATCGGCCTCAACCGAGCCGAGATCATGTTCCGCGAGGGCGTCTACTACGAACAGCCGGTCTTCCCCTCCACCCTCGGCTACGAGGCCGCGGGCGTGGTCGAGGCGGTCGGCGAGGGCGTGTCGCACCTCGCCGAGGGCGACCCGATCGCTGTCGTGCCGGCCTTCTCACTGACCAGGTACGGCACCTACGGCGACCACGTGATCGTGCCCGCCGCCGCGGTCTTCCCGCGCCCGGCGAACACCAGCGCGGTGCAGGCCGCGGCCGTGTGGATGGCCTACATCACCGCGTACGGACCGCTCTTCGAGTCCGGCGAGGTGCGTCCCGGCGACCACGTGCTGATCAGTGCCGCCGCGAGCAGCGTAGGCCAGGCGGCCATCCAGGTCGCCCGGCACATCGGCGCCATCCCCATCGCCACCACCCGTGACGCCGCGAAGTCACAACGCCTGCTGGAGGCGGGCGCGGCCGAGGTCGTCGTCACCACCGAGGAAGACCTCGTCACCAGGGTCAAGGAGATCACCGGCGGCGAAGGTGTCCGGCTGGCGTTCGACCCGGTCGCGGGCCCTGGCGTCGACACCATCGCGCAGGCCATCGCCCCGGACGGCCACCTGGTGGTCTACGGCGGCCTCGACCCGCGTCCCACCCCGCTGCCCAATGCGAGCAGCTACCCGCGACTGACCAGCCGCACCTACACGATGCACTCGATCACCTCCGATCCCGAGCGGCTGCGCCGCGCTGTCGCGTTCGTCAACGCCGGGCTGGCCACCGGGTCGTTCACGCCGACTGTCGACCGCACGTTCGACCTGACCGAGATCGCCGAAGCTCACCGCTACCTGGAGGCGAGCAACCACATCGGCAAGATCGTCGTCACGGTGACGCACTAAACGGCTTGGGAGAACGTGAAGAAGCGGTCCGGGTCGTACCGCTTCTTCACCTCGGCCAGCCGGGCGTGGTTCGGGCCGTGGTAGGCCTGCCGCCAGTCCACCAGGTCCGGGTCGGTGAAGTTCAGATAGGACGCGTTGTCGGCGAACGGACCCATGTCCTCGTGCAACGCCGTGAGCCACTCCAGGTTGTCGCGCACGACCTGCGGGCTGTCCGACGAGGCCCACGAGGTGTCCAGCGACACCAGGAACATCGCCTCGCGGTGCGGGAACGCCGTGTCGGTCACGCCCAGCGCGTTGATCGCGCCGCCCCAGCCGAACAGTGCCGCGCCGCCGCCGTCCGGGTTGCCGCTGCCCGGCCACTTCGAGACGGCCGTGACGAGTGTGCGCACCCCTTCTTCGGGCAGCGGAACGGAAGTCGTGCGGGTGCGTCCCGCGAACGCGCCGCCGGCCGTCTCGTGGTGCACGTACTCGACGGCTTCCCAGTACGTGCGGTCCTCGATGTCGCAGCGGAACGGCTTCGTGTGGTTCAGCGGCGCGAGCAACGTGCGCAGCTCGTCCGCCGAACCCAGGTGCCAGCCGATCAGCGACACCACGCCACCGCTGGTCAGGCCGACGCGCAACGACAACGCGTCCGGGGCGGTGCGCTGGATCTCCTGCACCAGCAGCATCACGTCGACCGCGTGGTCCCACTCCCACAACAGCAGGCAGGTCGCGCTGTCCACGACCGGGCGCGCCTGGAACGTGAACGAGGTGTTGACACCGAAGTTGCCACCGCCACCGCCCCGGCAGGCCCAGAACAGGTCGGGGTTCTCGGTGGCGGAACACGTGATCATGCTGCCGTCGGCGAGCACGACGTCGGTGCTGACGAGCGAGTCGCAGGTGAGGCCCCACGCCCGCGACACCGCCGCCACTCCCCCGCCGAGCGTGAGCCCGCCGATCGCGACCTCGTCGGAGTTGCCCAGTGGGAAGGCGAGGTCGTGCGGCCTCAACGCCGCGAACAACGCACCTGTCCGCGTTCCGCCGCCGACCGTGACCAGTGCCGTGTCCGGATCCACATGAACACTGGAAAGTCCACGCAGATCGAGTACCAGGCCGGTGTTGACGGAAGTTCCGGCGTAGCTGTGGCCGCCGCCGCGCGCGACCAGCAGCACGGACTTCTCCCGCGCCCACCTGATCGCCGTGGCGACGTCCTCGGCCGACGCCGCCGACAGCACCGCCGCCGGAACCGTGGCGGCATAACGCTCGTTGAACGGCTTGCTGCCCGACGTGAAGCCCTCGTCGCCGGGCCGCAGCACCCGGCCGAGCGCCTGTGCCGCGAGGCTGTCGAACGTCACGAGACGACACCCGCCAGCTGGGCCTCGCGCAGGATCTCCTCGCGTTCCCGCCAGTGCGACCAGAACGCGCCCTTGTAGCCGAGACTCGTCAGGCCGATCAGGAACGGGTTGTCGGCGTAGTTGTTCTCCGATTCGCTCATACCCGCGAGCGTCGGCAGCATCACCCGGTGGTAGTCCGCCGGATCCACCAGGGACCACAGGTACTCGACCGTGCGCGACCAGCGGCCGTTCGGGTCGGTGTTCGTGCCCGCGTCCTCCAGCAGGTCCGGCGAGAAGTAGCAGACGAGCCGGAACTCGCCGCGCTCGTCCCACATGAACTGCTTCTCGTACTCGACCAGGCCGGAGCACATCGACAACGGCTTCAGGATGATCGGGCCGTTCGCGGTGTTCGACTGCAGGCCCGGCATCGTGCGGACGCCGGCGCACTGCTCGGCGATGGAGATGCCGAGCGGGTGGTGCGGGAAGAGCCGCAGCCCCAACGAGAACGCCGTCACGGTCGCGTCCAGCGCCATGAACGCCTGCACGCAGTCGCGCATGGTCTCCCAGGTCTCGCCCGGCATGGCGAACAACGCCTCGACCATGGTCTTGATGCCACGCTCGTTGCACAGCCGCACCAGCCGTTCGGTGTCCTCGAACGTGTAGTACGTCTTGCCCTTGCCGGTGACCTTCCACCCGGAGAGCACGTCGTCGCGGATGTGGTCGCTGCCGACGTTCACACCCTGGCACCCCGCCGCGGCCAGCAGATCCGCGAACTCCTCGTCGAACGGCGACGGCTGGCAGTACACCCACAGCCGCAGGTTGTTCAGCGGGTTCGCGGCGCTGGCGTGCTTGCGGCGCACGATCTCCCGCAGCACGTTCTTGGCGTGCTGGATCGACAGGTTGAACTCGCTGTCCGTGGTGTGCTGGTCGAGAATCCCCTGCGCGGCAAGGGACTGCATCTCGTCCACCACGGCGGAGACGTCACGGCGAGCGACCGCACCACCCTTCGCGTCCGGCTCGACGCAGTGCGCACACCGGTACACGCAGCCGGACTTGGTCAGGATGCCCGCAAGACCACCGCGCTTGTAGTACTCGCCGTTGTCCACTTTGTACTTGTCACCAGAACGACGGATGTACGTCCCAGCGCCGTCGACCTGCCACGTCTTGACCACGGTCGGCCCGACCTGCAGGAGTGGGGTGAGAGCGCTGGAGGTCCGGACGATCCCGTCCGGCGTGTTGCGGAGCAACCCATCCACAGTGGACACATCGCGTCCGGTCGCCAGCGCGTCGGCGAGATCCACGACGATCTTCTCGCCCGGCCCCTTCACGCCGTAGTCGACACCGAAGTAGTCGACCAGGGCGAACGGCATCGTGGAGAAGCCGATGCCACCCGCCACCAGCGGTGCCTCGGTGAGCCGGGTGATCTCGGTGATGATCTCCTTGTGCTCACCGACAAAAGGGCGCTGCTCGAACGCGTAGACGGTGTCGGTGTTGCGGACCGTGATGCCGACCAGCATCGGATCGCGCGTCGTGAAGTACTCGGTCAGGAACGTCTTCCAGTCGTCGCGGTGGAACGTCAGGTCCACCACCTCGACCTCGAATCCCGCACTCTCCAACGAGGTGGTGAGCACGTCGAGCGCGTAGGGCGCGATCGGCGGGTGCACCTTGTTGGGGTTTACCAGTGTGACCAGGCCTCTGTTCATCGGTGATCCCCCTGCGTGGTAGCTAGACGATGCCGAGGGCGATGCCGAACTCGGGCTTGGCGTTGAGCAGGTACGCGCCGGCGGACTGGAGGATCCGGTCCTGCGCGGCGAGGTGCTGGCAGATCGTGGCGGTGTCGCGCATCCAGCGGTCCATCGGTGAGGACTTGAGGATCGACCACGTCTGCAGCAGGTCGAACAGCCGGTTCACGATCGAGCGCGACATCCGGAACGCGTGCACCCACGACAACGGGCAGGCAGCGCGGTCGATCGGGTCGAGGTCGTCGAGCACACCGCCGGCGGCGAGCACTTCCCACTGCTTTTCCAGCGCGCCGTAAACCCCGGCGCGGGTGGCGTTGAAGTCGGCTTCACAGGCGGCCAAAGTCACCTGGACACGCCAGATGTCGGCCCAGTCCGTGCCGGTCATCCGGTCGACGCGCTTCAACACCGACTCACGGGCGTAGTCCAGTGCCGCACGCGCGACACCCAAAGAGACGCCGCACATCGTGCGCGTGAACGCATCGGGCTGAGCGAGCGGACCACGGCGGCCACGCACGTTGTCGAAGCTGAACGAGTGCTCCTCCGGCACGAAGACCTCGGTCATCGTGTAGTCACAGCTGCCGCTGCCACAAAGCCCGGTCGTGTACCAGTTGTCGATCAGCTCGACCTGGTCGCGCGGCACCAGGAACTGTCGCGACTCGTGCGGGTTGCTGCCGTCCGGGCTCGCGTACTTCTTGCCGTCCTGGTAGACGAACCCGCCGGAGATCACCCAGTCCGCGTGGTCGATTCCGCTGCCGAACGGCCAGCGCCCGGTGAGCTTGTAACCGCCGGGCACCTTCTCGGCGCGGCCGGACGGCTGCAGCAGACCGGCGACGATCTGGTCCGGGTTCGGGAACATCTCCTTCGCCACGACCGGATCGATGAACTCGGCGTAGATGCCGGTGTTCGACCCGATCATCGAACACCAACCGACGGAGGCGTCGCCGTAGGCCAGTGTCTCGACGACCTCCATCTGTTCCATGGAGGTCAGTTCCAGGCCGCCCCAGTGCTTTCCGAAGCACATCCGGAACACGCCGTTGTCCCGCAACGTGTCCACGACGTCCTGCGGCAGGTTGCGCAGCGACTCGATCTCCGCGGCCCGTTCCCGCAGCATCGGCGTCAGCGCCTTGCAGCGATCGATCAGCTCCGCCGCGGTGGTCGCGGGGGTCACCGTCGTCATGGTCATTTGGTTCCCCCTACTTGACGATGCCGAGGCAGATGCGGAACTTGGGCCGGCGACCGAGCAGGTACGCGCCCACGGACTCGAGAATCGCGTCCTGCGCCGAGAGGTTCTGGCACATGGTCGCGGTGTCGCGCATCCAGCGGTCCATCGGCGAGGACTTGTGGATCGACCACGTCTGCAGCAAATCGAACAGGCGGTTCACGATCGAGCGGGACGTGCGGAACGCGTGCAGCCACGCGATCGGCGACGCGGCGCGCTCGTTCATGGTGAGGTCGTCCAAAGTGCCGCCGGCCGACAGCACCTCCCACTGCCGCGTCATCGCGGAGTAGACGCCGTTGCGCGTGGCGTTGAAGTCGGCCTCGCACTCGGCCAGCGTCACCTGGACACGCCAGATGTCCGCCCAGTCCGTACCGGTCATGCGGTCGACGCGCTGCAACACACACTCACGGGCATAGTCCAGAGCTGCCCGCGCGACGCCAAGAGGAACACCGCACAGGCTGCGCATGAACGACTCCGGCTGCGCCAGCGGATGCGGCTCGCAGCGCGGGTTGTCGAACGTCAGCGTGTGCGAATCCGGCACGAACACGTCCGTGATCCGGTAGTCGGAGCTGCCGGACCCGCGCAGACCGGTCGTGTCCCAGTTGTCCAGGATCTCGACCGAGCTCTGCGGCACCAGGAACTGACGCGACTCGTGCGGGTTGCTGCCGTCCGGGCTCGCGTACGGCTCGCCGTTCTCGAAGACGAACGCACCGGACATCACCCACTCGGCGTGGTGGATGGTGCTGCCGAACGACCACTGGCCGCTCAGCCGGAACCCGCCCGGCACCTTGTCGGCGCGCCCGGCAGGGGCCAGCACGCCGGCCGTCACCGTGTCCAGCCGCGGGTACACCTCGCGCACCACGTCCGGTTCGAGGAAGTTGGCCAGCAGACCGGTGTTCGCGCCGATGATGCCGCACCACGCGGCGGACGCGTCGCCATACGCGAGGGCCTCGGCGACCTGCGTCTGCTCCATCGACGTGAGCTCCGGGCCACCCCACTCGCGGCGGAAGCACATGCGGTGCACACCCGTGCCGCGCAACAACTCCACCACGTCGGCAGGCAGCTGACCGGCCGCCTCGATCTCGGCGGACCGCTCGCGCAGTACCGGCGCGAGGGCCTTGGCGCGGGCGATGATCTCGGTCGCCGTGCGGGGCTCGTCGGCCACCGTGGTCATGTCTTCGCTCCTCAGAGTCGTCACTCGTCCACGTCCAGAAGTCCTGCGGGCATCGCGAAGGGGCCGTCGGGATCGGGCGGTCCGACCGGTTCGGTCTCCAGCTCGACCAGGGCGGCAGCGGCCGTCAGTCGCTCGTCGCACGTCTGCGTGTCCTCGGCCTCGCACACCACGAACGAGTGCCGCGCCAGGTATCCGCCGGGCGGCAGGCGCAACGTCGTGCCGGGCTCGCACATCGGCGAGGTCGCGACCAGGCCAGGCGACTCGGCGGGCAGCTTGATCGACTTCAGCAGGCAGTCCTGCTCCGGGATGCCGAAGCGGATTCCCGCGACGCGACGGAAAGCCGGCGTGACGTCCGGACGCTGGCCGGTCGTGACGTCGAACAGCACCTCACCCGGCTCGATGCCGGTGGCGGTGCGGCCGAGGAACGGGATGAGGTCGCCGCCGAGCCTGCCGTTGATCTCGATGATCAACGGACCGCGGTCGGTCAGCCGCACCTCGGCGTGCGTGATGCCGTTCTCGATGCCCAGCGCCTGGTGGGCCTTCGCCAGGTGCTGCATGAGGTTCTCGTCTTCGAGCAACGGGTCGTTCGCGTCGACGACGTGCCCGACCTCCTCGAAGTACGGGTGGTCGCTGGAGTGCTTGCGCGCCAGGAACATCGGCAGGTACTCGCCCTTGTAGACCGCGCCGTCGACGCTGATCTCCGGGCCAGGTGCGTAGCGTTCGACGATCGCGCTCGCCCGGTACGGTCCGGGATCGACCTCGCTGGCCGCCAGAGCAACGTGGAACGCTTCGTCCAGCTCGGTTTCGTTGGTGGCGAAGACGACGCCGATGCTGGCGCCCATCGCGCGCGGCTTGATCACGACCGGGTATCCGATGCGCTCAGCAGCGGCGCGCGCCTGCTCGACAGTCGTCGTGAGCTCGAAACCGGGCTGGTGCAGACCAGCGGCGGTGAGCACGGCACGCGTGCGCTCCTTGTCGCGGCACCCGCGCACACCCGCCGCGGACAGACCGGGCACACCGAACTCGGCGGCGAGCAGGCCCGCGTCGAGCACCAGCGGCTCGTCCCAGCACATCAGGCCGATGACGTTGCGCCGGGCGACGACCTCGCGGGCGGCGGTGCCCATGACCTCGGAGTCGAAGACGTTCGCGACGATGATCTCGTCGAAGTACTGGCGCTGCCAGGTGGGCTTGAGGTTGTTGATGAGGACCAGGTCGATGCCCGCGGCCTTCGCGCGCGCGGCGATCGGCGCGACCAGGTACTCGCGGTAGACCTTGAGTCCGCTGCCGATGACGAGGATCGCGGGGTTCATGCGTTCACTCCCGTTTCCCGAGAAGAGGACGAGCGCCGCGTGAGGAGATCGGTGAGGATGTCCTGCGAGCGGTGGGCGATGACGCTGATCAGCGAGTCGGCGATGCCGTGCGTCTCCTCGTTCACGCCCTGCAGGTACATGGCGCCCCAGGCGGACTCGCCGAGGTCGAGGCGGTAGCTGCGGCTGACGTTGATCTCGTCGATGCCGGCGCGTTCGGCCAGGTCGCGGACGAGCCACGGCATCCGGGGGTCGTAGCCGGTGCCGAGCAGCACCAGGTCGCAGTTCAGCGGCTCGACCTTGCCGCTCATGCGGTCGCGCAGGTCCAGCACGACCTCGTCGTTCTCCACGCGGGCGGCGACGACCTCGGTCATCGGCCGCACCCACGAGCGCTGCGGTCCGAGCGTCTTCTGCTGGTAGAGCATCGTGTAGAGCTGGTCGAGGAACTCCGGCGCGAGGCCCGCGTAGTTCGTCAGCCGCATCTCGCCGAGGATCTGCGAGCGCACCTCGGGCGCGCTGTCGTAGAACTCGTCGACGAACGACGGGTAGAACAGCTCGTTCACGAACTTGCTGTGCTGGTAGTTCTGCAGCCCGATCGACCGGACGACCATGGTCACCTGGCTCTCGGGCAGGTTCTGGTGCAGCGCGTAGAACATCTCCGCCGCGCTCTGCGCCCCGCCGATCACCACCGCGCGCAGTGGCTTGTCCTTCGGGATCTGCGCGATCCTGGTGCGGTACTGGGCGCTGTGCACGATCCGTTCGGCCGGCAGCTCGCTGAACACGTCCGGGATGCGGGGATCACGCCCACCACCGACGACGAGGTCGCGGCAGCGGATCCGGTCACCGTCCACGAGGGACACTTCCCAGCCGGTGATCGACCCGTCGGCCGAGCGCGTCGGCTCGATGCTCTGGGCGCGGGAGTCGTAGCGGATCTGCACCCGCTCCAGCTCCTTCGCGGCCCACTGCAGGTAGTCCGACAGCTCCCAGCGGAACGGGCTGAACGTGCCGAGGTTGCAGAACTCGTCGAGCCTGCCCTGGGAGTGCAGGAAGTTCAGGAACGAGAAACGGCTGCGCGGGTTGCGCAACGTGACCAGGTCCTTGAGGAACGAGACCTGGCTGCGCGCCCACGGCATCAACAGGTTGCGCTGCCACTTGACGTCCGGGCTCTGCTCCAGCAGCAGGGTGTTCTCGGCCAGGTCCGACTCGGACTCCTCGATCGCGACGGCGAGGGCCAGGTTCGCCGGCCCCGCCCCGATCGCCAGAACCCCGACTTCTCGGTCAGTCACAGTGCCCCCTCGATGGTTTCGCAGCCAGAAATGAAGCTAGACAACGAAGTTCCCCAAGATGAAGAGGAACCGTTCCCGACCGGTCGGGAATTACCGGACTTCGATGTGGACGGCCGCGGCGGCGTTCTCCGCGCGGCGCAACGCCTCCGCCGACGTGTCGCCGGTGGCCATGACGATGCCCGCGCGGTCCCAGGAGCTTCTGAGCCCGCCGAACTTCTCCCCCGGCGCGACCGTCACCTGCAGCAGGTGCACGCCGTCGAGCTGCCGTGCCTCGTCCACGCCCTCGACGCTCTCGACGACACCGGGTTCGATCGTCAGGAACCGCACCGCCGCACCGGACTTCGCCCGCGCCGGCAGGTCGCTCGGCGGGTCCTCGCCCTTCAGGACGGCGTAGTAGCAGCGCAGCAGCTCGACCGGGTAGGCGAGCTGGATGACGTCCAGAATCCCGTCGCCCGCGAGCCTTCCCGCGCACTCGACGAGGTGCGGGACGCCGTCCGAGACGATCCACTCGCAGTGCACGATGCCGTCGCGGAACCCGGCGGCGTCGATCACCCGCGCGGTCTCCACCTTCAGCAGCTCGTCCAGATCGGCGGAGATGTCCGCGGGCACGATGTGCGCGAGCTCGACCGGCAGCGGTCCGGGCACGAGCTGCTTGCCGGTGGTGTTGGCCCACAACGGTGTCCCGTCGCGCACCAGCATCTCGACGCTGAACTCCTCGCCCTCGACGAACTCCTCGGCGAGCATGGAGAGCTCCATCGGCCGGTCCGGGACGAAGATCCCCTCGTCCTGCGCCGTGCAGTGCGCCCAGGCCTGCTCGATGTCGTCCGGGTCGTGGATCACCTGCGTGCCCACGGCGGCCTGGCGGTTCGACGGCTTGAGCACGATCGAACGTTCTCGCATGAACGCCAGCACGTCCGCCGGGCTCGTCACCCGGACGCTGGCCGGGTTGCGGATGCCGGCCGCGGCCGTGACCTGGCGCAGCAACGCCTTGTCCCGCATGATCTCCGCCGCGCCGAACGTCGCGCCGGGCAGGCCGTAGCGTTCGGCGAGGCGGGCCGCGAACGGGGTCGCGTACTCGATCGCCGGGATGATCGCCGCCGGGTCGAGGTCGCGGTGGGCGTGGAAGAACTCGTCCGCCTTGCCCGGCGTGAGGTACTCCCACTCGATCAGGCCGCGCACGAACCCGACGCCCTCGATCTGGTCGCGCACGTGCCGCTTGCGGATCACGTCCGGTTCCTCGACGTAGATCACCGAGTCGTCCGGCTGGAACTGGGCGACCAGGCCGATCGTGACGCCGACGAAGCCGACGACGAGGACGGGTCTCATGCCGCACCTGCCTCGACGGGCTCCTTCTCGGCCTCACGGACGCCGTACACCCCGAGCAGCCCCGCCACGCCGTTGACCAGCGCGATGACGATCCAGAACGCGCCGCCGAGCGAGTTGAACGTGAAGACGCCGAACAGCGGGCCGATCGCGGAGGCGAGCCCGATGACGGCCTGCATCGTGCCGATGTAGCGGGACTTGTACGCCCCCGGGAACTTCGCCGGATGCGCGAACATCGTCGGTCCGGCGATCATCAGACCGCTCACCGCGAACACCGCGCCGAGGATCACGAACGTCCCGGACTGGAAGGCCAGCGCGTAGAGGACGAAGCCGAGCGAGTTCACCATGTGCCCGGCGAACACCGCGATGTGCTGCGGGATCTTGACGATGTAGCTCGTGATCTTCAGCTCGCACGTGATCAGCACGAGCGACGAGACCGTGAGCACCGCGCTGTAGAGGCTGGTCGGGTACTTGTCCGCGACGATCTCCAGCGGTAGCGCCGTGACCGACTGCGCGTAGGCGATCGTGCCGAGGAACACTGCGGCGAGATAGGCGAGGTACTTCCGGTCGCCCAGCATCTTCGCGTACGCCTCACGGGCGTCCACAGTGGACTTCTCTTTGGGCTCCTCCTCCGGAGCCGCGACGCGGGGCAGCAGCGCGTACGCCAGGAGCCCGTAGAGCAGCGCGGTGGCGCCGTCGAGGTAGAAGAGCAGGTCCCAGTCGATCAGGATCAGCCCGGCGGCGATGAGCGGGGCCACCGCGGCACCGGTGTTCAACGCGATGCGCATCATCGAGAACGCCATCACCTGGTGCTCTTCCGGCATCAGGTCGCTCAGCAGCACCGCCGCCGCCGGCCGGTACGCCTGCGTCACCAGCCCGGCGAGGCCGACGACCAGGAACAACGCCACCGGGATCGTGGCCACGAACGGGATCGACGCCACGAGCGGCGCGGACGCCAGCATGGCCATCGTGATCGTCGTGCGCGGCCCGAACCGGTGCGTGAGCTCGCCTCCGAGCAGCGTGCCGAAGATCGACCCGACGCTGTACGCGGCGAGGCTGAGTCCGGCGATGCCGAGCGCGTCACCGCGGAAGGTCAGGTACAGCAGGATGAACGTCTGGACGAACGCGCCGAGCTGGTTGATCAGCACGCCGCCGAGGAGGTAGCGGACGGGTGTGGGAGTCGCTCGCAGGGTTGCGAAGACTCCACCGTTCTCGGACATCAGGCTGCCTCCTCTAAGGCGTGCAGGGCATCGACGATCCGGCCGGCCACCAGCGGTGCCGTAGCGAAACCGGACCCACCGCAGGCCGCGCGTGCCCAGACGGCCGGAGCCACCTCGGTGAGCAGCGCGCCGCCCGTGACGGCGTCGGTGGTGTAGTGGCAGTGCTTGACCGCGACCACGGTGTACTTGTCCACATCGGACACGATGGAAGCGGCGAGCAGGCGGTCGACCCACCTGTGGTCGAGCTCGTCGCTGTCGACGGAGGCCACCTCGCGGCGCACGGCGTCGGAGCTGATCTTCAGCAGGGTGCCGTCACCCGGTGGCAGCAGCCACGCCCGGCCGTCACGGCCGAGGCGTCCGGCACCAGGGGCGTTCTCCCACCAGCGCATCAGCCGCTCGGGTGGCCGCAGGTAGACCATGGTCTGCCGGTGCAACCGCACCGGGGCGCCGACGAGCTCGCGCGTCCAGGGACCTTCGGCGACCAGCACCAGATCCGCGTGGACCGTGGTGCCGCCCTCGACCTCGACGCGACCGGTGTCGACGGCGATGACCCGGCTGTTGGGGCGCAACGACACCAGCGGGTGCTCGATCAGCCAGCGCACTGCCGCGACCAGCACGCGTTCGGCGAGCAGCACGCCGGCGTCGATCTCCAGCACGCCGGCCGTGTCGTCGGCGAACACCAGGTGCGGCAGCTTCTCCGGCTCCACCGTCTCGACCGGCAGCCCGCACCTCGCCGCCTGGCCGGCCAGCACCGCGGCCTCGGCGCGCGGCCAGGCCGTGACGATGCCGACCCGGCGGTAGAACCTGGTGTCCAGCAACGACTCCAGCTCCAGCCAGCGCCGGTGCGCGGCGATGCGGCCGAGGGTGGCGTCCACGTCGCCCGGGACGAACGTCCTCAGCGCGCGGTGCTGATCGAACGACGTGGACACCGGACTGGGGATGCTGCGGCGGTCGAGCACCGTCACGCGATGCCCGGCGAGTGCGCACTCGACCGCCGTCAGCAAGCCGGTGACGCCGGCTCCGACGATGACGACTCTGGCCATCACTCGGACAGTTCCGGCAGTGGTCGGGGAGTGAACTCCTCCGCGTCGAACGTCGACGGGATCGTGGTGTCCCCCAACGCCAGCGTGGCGAGGTCGGTCAGGATCGGCCCGGCGCAGCGCAGGAACGCGTCGACCTCGTGGCAGAAGTCGCCCGCGTTCTCGGCGGTGAGCGGGAAGGAGTCCAGTCGGGCCAGCTGCTCGGTGATCGTGAACGCCGCCGCCGTGACGCTGAACCGCCGCACGTCGTAGGCACCGGCGAACCGTTCCACCATGAGCCGCGCGGCGACGCGGGACCGTTCCGAGACAGGCAGTGGGGTTCCGGGAAGCGCGTTGACCTTGGCCGCGATCCGGTTCCACGGCGCCACCAGACGGGACGACGTCACCTCGGCCATCGCGGCACGGGTGAAGTTCGTGCGCTGGAACTCCGGGCTGGTCGAGGCCAGGTAGAAGCGGATCAGGTCGCGCGGGACGCCCTCGTCCAGCAGCTCCTGCCCGGTCACGAGATGGCCGCGGCTGGTCGAGAACTTGTCGTTCTCCAGCTCGTAGAACTCGTTGGTGACGAACTGCTCGGGCAGCACGTACTGCTCCAGCGCCAGCAGCATCGCGACCCCGGCGACCGCGAACGCGAACCCCGCGTCCGAGCCGAAGAAGTACACGACCTCGGTGTCGGCGAACCACAGCTGGTCGTCGCTCTCCAGCACCTCACCACGGGCCTGGGCCGCCAGAGCGGAGGCGTGGATGCTCCAGGTGATCGTCTCGGTGTCCGAGTAGAAGACCTGTCCGGCCACCTCGGGGAACGGCGCCGGGATGCCCCAGGAGATCGGCAGCGTGACCGGGTAGTCCGGCAACGGCCGCGCCAGCATCTCCTCGATCATCCGGGCCAGCCGGGGCCGCAACGTCGGCGCGTGCCGGGCGAAGAACTCCTCCAGCCCCGCCCGGTACTCCTCGACCGGCAGGACGAGCACCTTCTCCTCGCGCAGCTCGACCACATCAGACGGGTCCAATGTGGACTGCGGGTTGACGAGCTCGCCAGAGGCGATCCAGTGGCCGCAGCCCTCGCACAGCCCGGCACAGCCGTCGGTCAGGCAGACCGGGCAGCCGCCGCGCACGTACGCGTCGGTGAGGAACTCCCCCGTCCGCGGCGAGTACGGGAACTTCACCGCGCGCAGCCGCAGCTTGCCCGCGCTGTGCAGGCGGTCGAAGAACGTGACGACGGTCTTGACGTACCGCTCGTCGAACCGCACGAACCCGTCCGGCTGGATGTCCATCGCCGCGAGCGACGCCTCGACCTGGCTCGCCGACTTCTCCCGCAGGTCCTCGGGCTGCACGCCGAGGCGGCGTGCGGTGGTGACGATGTAGTTCTGCGTCGAGTGGATGCCGGTGCCGAACAGCGCGTCGCACCCGGCGGCACGGGCGTACCGCGCGCAGATGTCGGCGGCGAGGAACGGTCCGGCGAGGTGGCCGAGGTGCAGGTCGCCGTTCGCCGTCGGGCCGGGGGCGATAACCAGAAGCTTGCTCATCAGGCGGTCCTCAGCTCGGCGGTGCGGCGGGCGAGCAGGTCGTTGACGATGTCCTGCGAGCGGTGGGCGAGCACGCTGATCAGCGAGTCGGACATGCCGTGCGTCTTCTCGTTGACGCCCTGCAGGTACAGCGCGCCCCACGCCGCGTCACCGATGTCGACGCGGTACTGACGGCTCACCGCGATGTCGTCGAGACCAAGCTGCGTGGCCAGATCCCTTGCCATCGCGGGCATCCGCTGGTCGTAGCCGGTGCCGAGCACCACGAGGTCGCAGCGCACCGGCTCGACCTTGCCGGTCCTGCGGTCGTGCAGGTCGAGCACGACCTCGTCGCCGTCCATCCGGGCGCCGGCGACCTCGGTCATCGACCGGACGCTGGAACGCTGCGGTCCCAGCGCCTTCTGCTGGTACAGCATCGTGTAGAGCTCGTCGAGGAACGGCGGCGCGAGGCCCGCGTAGTTCGCGAACCGCATCTCGTCGAGGATCTGCGCGCGCACCTCTTCCGGCGTGTCGTAGAACTCGTCCACATAGGACGGGAAGAAGGCCTCGTTGATGAACTTGCTGGTCTGGTAGTTCTGCAGGCCGATCGACCGCACCACCATGGTGACCCGGCTGTCGGGCAGATCCCCGTGCAGCGCGTAGAACATCTCGGCCGCACTCTGCGCGCCACCGACCACGACGGCGTGCACCTGCCGCCCATCATTTGGCAGGCCCTTCGACAGGTCACCGATGCGATGCAGGTACTGCGAGCTGTGCACGACCTTCTCGGCGGGCAGATCCGCGAACACAGCGGGCACGTGCGGGTCGCGGCCACCGCCGACGACCAGGTCACGGCACCGGATCACGTCGCCGTCGGCCAGCGTCACGGTCCACCCGGTGATCACACCGTTCTCGTGCACGGGGTCGATCTGCTGGGCGCGGGCGTTGTAGCGCACCCGGACCCGGTCCAAAGAGGACGCGACCCACTGCAGGTAGTCGGACATCTCCCAGCGGTACGGGTGGAAGGTGCCCAGGTTCACGAACTCGTCGAGCCGGCCCTGCTCGTACAGGAAGCTCAGGAACGAGAAGCGGCTGGTCGGGTTGCGCAAGGTCACGAGGTCCTTGAGGAACGAGACCTGGCTGCGCGCCCACGGCATCAGCGTGCCGCGCTGCCACTTGATGTCCTCGTACTGCTCCAGCACGAGCGTGTCGCCCGCCAGTTCCCGCGCCCCGGACTCCTCGATCGCGACGGCCAGGGCGAGGTTCGCCGGGCCTGCGCCGATCGCCAGTACGCCCACGTCATGGACAGTCACACGGTCCCCCTCTAGTCGTCCCCGAGTGGCGTTCCAGAGGCTAGGTAGCGGGGTTTCCCAGCAGATAGGGGAACTGTTCCCGGCAGCATGGGCAATTGCCGATTCGCTTATGGGGCAAAGAACTCCCACACCGGTTCACCGAGAGTGATCATGGCCGTGGTCACCGGCTGTCACCTGATGTCACCCCTCGTTGAGCCGCTTCGCCGAACAACCTCGGCAATCGCAGGCACGCCGTTACTCCGGTCGTCACGGGCATGCGGCAGTACGTTGGGCCGAACGAGTGAAAACCACGTTTCCGAGATCGCGACTCACCCCGATGGAGCGATATACCCTACGGCCGGTGCCGCTCTTTGGGGGAGAACAGGTGACCGCTATGGAATGACACGAAGAGCTATTTCGGGGGAAGACCGATGACTCAGGTGGAACACTCGGCACTACCGTCGCTGCGCCGCGGCGTCGACATCGCGGTACTGCACAGACCTGCGGCAGTCACCGTGGTGCTGGCCGACACACAGCCCGCCATCAGGCACGGAGTGCGTTCTGTGCTGGAACGCGCCGGCGGGCTCACGGTGATTGGTGAAGCTTCTACATTCTCCGAGGTGGTGGCCGAGACAATGCGCTGCCGGCCCGACGTGCTCGTCGTCGACGTCGACACCATCGGTTCCGGAAACTGCCTATTAGTGGAACAAATAGCGCGCGCATGCCCCGAAACGGGCATTCTGGTCTTCAGCGCCCGCGATTGCGACGTGACCGTCATGGCTGCCATTCGTGCGGGCGCACGAGGCTATTTGTTGAAGAACGCCGACCCGGACCAGATCGTGCGCGGCATCCAGGCGGTAGCGGCCGGCGAGTTCCTCATCGGCAAAACCATCGCCTCCCGTTTCGGCGCGCTCATGCACCCGGCTTCCGACCACTCGCCCTACCCGTTCCCGCAGCTCACCGCCAAGGAGCGGGAGGTGCTCGACCGGATCGCCGCGGGCCGGTCGAACGTGGCCATCGCCCGCGAGTTCGCGCTCGCGTCGAAGACCATCAGCAACCGGGTGTCCGCGATCTTCGCGAAGCTCGGCGTGGCGGACCGCGCGCAGGCGATCGTGATGGCGCGCGACGCCGGCCTGGGGCGGTAGTTCCTGACGTAGAAGGGAAAGCGTCCCCTGTCGGAAGGGAAACCCGCGAACCTACGCTCCGCCTCGTCGCCGAACGTCGATCGGAGTTGGGGATGCCGACGGACAAAGTGGACTTTCGCCGGAGCGAGCCCGAGAACCTCGAACGCGAGCACGGGCTCGACCTCAAGCTGCTGCACCCGTGGCCGGGCCTCGCCACGCCGTTCCGCGGCGCCTGGTGCGTGCTGCGCCCCGGCGACGTCACCGACCGGCACCAGCACCGCGAGCAGGAGCTGTTCATCGCGATGTCCGGCCGGGCCGAAGTCGTCGTGGGCGGGGACACCCGCGTGCTGGAGGCGGGCGACCTGGCGTTGATGCCGGGCAGCGTCGACCACCACATCCAGAACCCGTACGAGGAGGACTTCTCCTACTACGCGATCTGGTGGGACGGGATCATGGCCGAGGAGTACCTGGCCGAGGAGCGCCCGGCATGATCGACTACAACGGCCGCCGGTTCCGCAAGCCCGACAGCGACCCGCACACCGTCGCCGAGTACCACCAGGACGGCGACCTCGTGTGGGCCGACTTCGCCGGTGGCAAGGTCCGCCGCGGCTCGATCGCGGGAACGCGCTCTCCGGACGGCACCCTCCACATGGGATACACGATGGTGCTCGAGAACGGCGACGTGATCTGCGGGCACACCGTGAACACACCGGAGTTCACCGCCGAGGGCCGGCTGCGGCTGCGCGAGGAGTGGGAACGCTACGGCCCGCACGCGGCCGCCGGCACCTCGTACATCGACGAGGTCGGCTAGCTGCTGGCATGGCGTCTGCGAGTACCACCAACCCAAGATCATCCAGCACTTTCCCGCTACCAACTCGCCGGGCCGCCAAGACGGCCGGGGTCCAGGGCAGTTGGGTGTGGTCAGAGGCGATTTGATCAAGAGTTGGCGGTACTCGCAGACGCCATCAGAGCAGGCCGGCGAACGTTCTGGCGAACAGGTAGGCGTCGCCCGGCCACCGCGCCGACACGTAGTTGCCGTCCCGCACGACGAAAGCGGGCGTGTCGTCCGTCGCCGTGCCGCGCCGGGAGAGCTCGGTCGGGCCGCGTTCGAACGTGGCGCCGGCCGCCACCACCTCGTCCTGCACGTAGGCCGGGTAGGTGCGGTAGTAGCGACCGCGGCGCCAGGCGGTGAGGTAGTAGGCCGAGCGCTCCATGTACTTCGGCAGGCACGTCGTGCGGCGGCCGGCCAGTGGACTGCGGCCGGTGACCGGGTCCGTCGCCCGCGCCAGCACCAGCACGCCGTGGCAGATCGCCCCGACCGGTCGCTGCAACGCCCAGAACTCCGCGACCTTGGCCTGCAGGAGTGGGGACCCGAGGTACTGGCGCATACCGGGAGCGTGGCCGCCGGGCAGGACCAGCCCGTCGTACGACGACGGGTCGATGGCGCTCCACGCCATCGGGGCGCGGTACTCAGGAGCCTCGGTCAGCTGCTGGTAGAACTGCTTGGGCTCGGGCTCCGCGCCCAGCTGTCCGAAGAGGACACCGGACAGCAGCAACGGGTCGGCCTGCGGTTGCTGCCCACCGTGTTCGGTGGCGAAGACGACCTCGTGGCCGGCGTCGGTCAGCACGCGCCAGGGCACGGCGACCTCGGTCACGTCGAAGTCGTGGTCCGGCAACGGCATCAGGATGCGCACGGCGGTGATTCTCCCTCATCCGGTGAGAACCGCGGCACGTTCCCGCCCGATCCCGTGCCCGAGTGAGTACAACAACGATCATGAGTGCACGGATCACGGTCTGCCGGGGATGTTGCTGCGGCACCGAGCGCAAGCATCCGGAGGTCGACCACGACCGCCAGCTCGAGCTGCTGCGTTCCCGGCTCGCCGCCGTCAAGGTCGCCGACTGCCTGGACGCGTGCGAGGTGTCGAACGTGGTCGTCGTGCAGCCCAGCCCGGCCGCGCGGGCCGCGGGCGCGAAGCCCGTGTGGGTGGGATCCGTCCTCGACGACGACGCCGTGCACGGAGTGGCCGACTGGGTCGACGCGGGAGGCCCCGGTCTCGCTGCGCCACCAGCCGCGATCGCCACGCTGATCGTGGACACGCCTGGACCCGAGTAGCCGCGCTGTCATCTTCTCGTCATGCCACTTTCCGCCAGCTCAGAGCCTCGTTTCCGCAGGCGGCGGGTGCTGATACTGAGCACCCGCTCCCCCACGGCACCGAGGAGAACCATGAGAAACACCATCGCCTCCCGCCTGGCGGTGGCCGTGACGGCTGCTGTGACAACTCTTGGAACTGTCGGCCTGATGCCCCCTCCGGCCTGGGCGCGGACGGCTCCCGACGCTCTGCTGAACCTGCCCGCCGACTCGGTCGTGCACGCGAGCCAGCTGCAGTCCAGGCTCGACATCGAGGTCATCGACCCGAGCGCCTACGTGTGCTCGCCCTCCAGCCCGATCCGCGACTGGCTCACCGCGAGCAAGGCCGACTGGACCCCGGTCGACCACAACCTCGCCGGCCTCGCGCAGCAGCTCGTGCTGCTCGACACCGTCCTGTTCCCGAACGACGCGGGCACCGGCTTCGGGCCGTTCACCACCCAGGTCACCCACACGTTCCGCGACCTCGGCAAGTTCTGGGACATCGACCCGAGCAAGATCCGCCTGCTGCCGCTGCGCAGCACGATGCTGACCGACCGGGCGAAGCTGACCAGGGTCTTCACCGTCGGCTGGGGCTTCCCCGAGCCCGTGTCGGCGAGCCTCGCCGACCAGATGGCGACGCTCATGGACACCGACAAGTTCCAGCACGGCCGGCACCCCGGGTTCACGTTCAACGCCTTCGCCATCGGCGGGCTGGAGGTCCCCGGCGCCGGCACGGTGCCGCCGGAGATCGTCATGGGTGACGGTGTGCTCGCGGGCATGCAGGCGGTGGGGCTCGGCGACGTCGCCCCGCAGGCGATTCTCGCCCACGAGTACGGCCACCACGTGCAGTTCCAGCGCGGCCTGTTCAACTCGGACCTGACCGGCCCAGAGGCGAGCAGGCGAACCGAGCTGATGGCCGACTCGTTCGCCGCCTACTACCTGACGCACGCACGTGGCGCGACCATGCAGTGGAAGCGCGTCCAGCAGTTCGTGGAGGTGTTCGCTCAGCTCGGCGACTGCTCGTTCGCGGGGAACACCCACCACGGCACGCCCAACCAGCGGCTGCACGCGGCCGAGTGGGGTTACGGCGTCGCCAACGACGCGCAGAAGCAGGGGCAGGTGCTGTCGACGCTGACGTTCGCGAGCCTGTTCGAGAAGCAGCTCCCGATCCTGGTCGCTCCGGACGCCTGACGTGCTGCAGCCGTCCTCTCAAGACGGTTGCGGTGGTACAACGGCAGCTGTGCAGCCGTTGCAGGCCCTCGGACTCTCCGAAGCGGCGGAACGCACCTACCTCGACCTGGTCGAGGTAGGTGCGTCGTCGCTCGCGGATCTCACCGCACGGCTCAAGACCGACTTGTCCGCACCGCTGGCCGAACTGTCCGCCATGGGCCTGGTCGAGCTGACCGGTGACACGGTCATCCCGACCCCGCCAAGGCTCGCGATGGAAGCGCTCGCCCAGCGCCACACGCGTGAGGCCGCGCTCGCGAGAGAAAGCGCGGAGATGTTGTCCCGCTTGTGGACACGCGGTCTCGAACGGCGCACGGACTTCGAGCTGCTACCGTCGCACGAGGCCGGGCGGGCGGTGCTCGACAGCGTCCAGACCGACGCCCGCGAACGGGTCAGGGCCATGACGCTCGGCAACCTCTCCACCGAGGGCCACAAGATCGTCGACGGGTTCTTCGAAGCGCTCGCCCGCGGTGTGTCGTACCAGGTCATCTACGGTGCGCACGTGCTGCACGACACGCATGCGCTCGAAATGGTGCAGCAGTGCGTGGTGGCGGGCGAAGAGGCCAGGGTGTTCCCGCACGTGCCGATGAACGTGACCATCGTGGACGATCGCTGGGCGCTGGTCGCCGCGCGGGCTCCGGTGGCGGGCAAGCCGAACATCGCCGCGGTCGTGGTGCACGACTCGCCGTTCCTCAGTGGACTGGCCGGGTTCTTCGACGCGTTCTGGCGGATGGCCGTGCCGGTCACGGCGAGTACGAAGGTGGACAGCGCACCGCAACAGGAGAACAAGCAGCTGCTGACGTATCTGTTGGCAGGGCTGACCGACGAGGCGATCGCGCGCGAGTTCGGGGTCAGCGAACGGACGATCGCGCGGCGGATCAGCCGGCTGCAGGAGACGCTCGGCGCGCAGACCCGGTTCCAGCTGGGCGTGCAGGCGTCGCGCCAGGGCTGGTTGTAAGGACCCGCACTTTCCCGGTCCACCGACCGGTTTTCACGCGCGAGCAGGACAGAGATGACATCGATGTCTTGGCCGGGAATTCCTGTCTCGTTTGTCGTATTGACGGCGCAAGTAACGCGATCGAAGCTTCCTGGCAACGTTGTCAGGAACAGGGATCGGAGCTCGCAATGACGCAGGACTTCGGCGACGGCGTCTCGAGACGGCAGGCGCTGACGATCGGCAGTGGGCTGCTCGCGGGCTTCGGGCTGGGCGCGCTGGTGCCCGCCACCGCGTCCGCCGCGCCGGAGCAGGCCGCGGCACCGGCAGCGGACCTGGCGTTGTTCCGCCCGGTCTCGGTCTCCTCCACCGACTACGCGGCCACCCCGGCGGAGTTCGCCGTGGACGGTCTGACGCAGGTCGGTGTGCAGGGTTCCGGCTGGCGGGCCGGGCAGGGCGACGGCCAGTGGATGATCGTGGACCTGCAGGGCCGCTGCGACATCAGCTCGGTGGTGCTCACGTTCGAGGCCAAGCCGGGCGATCCCGCGTTCGACGCCAACGCCTCCCGCGCCGACACCATCGGCACCGAGATCCTCTCCAGCTACGCGGTCGTGTTCGACCTCGACGTGTCCGACGACGGCCGCACCTGGCGGACGGTCCACGGCACCGAGTCCGGCACCGGCTCCGTCGTCACCATCCCGTTCACACCCACCGTCCGGGCGCGTTGGGTCCGGTTCACGGCGTCCCGCCGCTCGACCTCAAACCCCTTGGGGCTCAACGGCTTCCAGGTCTTCGGCACGAGCAGGGACAACCGGCCCGCGGTGCAGGGCTGGACCAACTGGCCGGTGCAGAACCGGGAGAACCCGGCGCTGACCGTGGGCGCCGACGGGTCCGTGCCGCTGGAGTCCGGCTGGGTCCTGACCATGCAGGACTTCGCGCCCGCCAAGGACGGCGCCGCGCTGTCCGCACCGAACGTCGACACCCGCGGCTGGGTGCCGGCGACCGTCCCGGGCACGGTGCTCGCGTCGCTCGTCGAGCAGAAGCACCTGCCGGACCCGGTGTACGGCATGAACAACCTGAAGATCCCGGAGGCGCTGTCCCGGCACGTGTGGTGGTACCGGCGCACGTTCAGCCTGCCGAGCGGGCTCGACGTCAGCGCGGGCCGGCACGTCTGGCTGGAGTTCGACGGCATCAACCACGAGGCCGAGATCTGGCTCAACGGCAGCAAAGTCGGCGCGATGAGCAACCCGTTCGGCCGGGCCGCGCTGGACGTCACGACGACGCTGCGCAAGAGCGGTGACCAGAACCTGGCCGTGCGGATCGCGCCGATGCCGTTCCCCGGCAGCCCCGGCGACAAGGGGCCGCGCGGTGAGGCGTGGGTCGGCGCGAACAGCACGATGTTCAAGAACTCGCCGACGTACCTGGCGGTGTCCGGCTGGGACTGGATGCCCGCCGTCCGCGACCGCGCCTCCGGCATCTGGAACCACGTCCGGCTGCGCTCGACCGGCGCCGTGGTGATCGGCGACCCGCGCATCGACACGGTGCTGCCGGACTCGTCGACCGCCGAGGTCACGTTCACCGTGCCGGTCCGCAACGTCGAGGCCACCGCGCAGAACGTCACCGTCACCGCCGAGTTCGACGGCATCAAGGTCAGCAGCACCGTGACCGTGCCCGCGAACTCCGAGTCCGCGGTCAGGTTCTCCCCGTCCACGCACTCCCAGCTGCGGATCAAGAACCCGAAGCTGTGGTGGCCCAACGGGTACGGCGACCCCACCCTGCACGACCTGACGCTGACCGTCGCGAAGGGCAGCGCGGTCAGCGACCGCAAGAAGCTGAAGTTCGGCATCCGGCAGATCACCTACTCCTACGACCTGCCGATCACGATCGTCGACGGCGCCGCAGACCAGACCGTCGACTTCCCGGCCCAGCAGGCCCGCTACGTCCGGATGCAGGGCGGCCGGCGTGCCACCAGCTGGGGCTTCTCCGTCTTCACGCTGTCCGTTGTGGACAGCAGGAACCCGGACACCGACCTGGCGCGCGGCAGGAACGCGGAAGCCTCGTCGAGCGCGGACTGGACCTCCCCCGGCGCCGTGACCGACGGTGACCCGAAGTCGCGGTGGACGTCGAACTACAACGACAACGAGTACGTGCAGGTCGATCTCGGCTCCGCTGTCTCGTTCGACCGCGTGAAGCTGCGCTGGGAGACGGCGTACGCGGCCACGTTCAAGATCCAGGTCTCGCAGGACGGCCAGACCTGGACGGACGTGGCGGACAAGGACAACTCCCCCAAGCCGCTGATCATCATCGTCAACGGTGTCAAGATCTTCGCCCGCGGCGGCAGCTGGGGCTGGGACGAGCTGCTGCGCCGCATGCCGGCCTCCCGCGCTGATGCCGCCGTCGCGCTGCACAAGGACATGAACTTCACGCTGATCCGAAACTGGGTCGGCTCGTCCTACCGCGAGGAGCTCTTCGACGCCTGCGACAAGTACGGCATCCTGCTGTGGAACGAGTTCTGGCTCGGCTGGTCCGCCGACCCCGCGAACCACGACAAGTTCTTCGAGCAGGCCAAGGACACCGTGCTGCGCTACCGTTCGCACGCCTGCTGCGCGGTGTGGTTCGGCTGCAACGAGGGCAGCCCGCCGTCCTCTGTGGACAGCGTGCTGAAGGAGATCGTCAGCACCAACACGGACCTGCTCTACCAGCCGAACTCGGCGAGCGGCGTGATCACCGGCGACGGCAACTACCGGTGGGTCGACCCGAAGCAGTACTTCACCGGTGAGGCCACCGGCGGGAAGTTCGGGTTCTGGAGCGAGACCGGCCTGCCGACCGTGTCCGTCGTGGAGTCGATGCGCAACCTCGTCGGCCAGGGCAACGCGGGCTGGCCGATCGGTGATGCCTGGTACCTGCACGACTGGTCGGAGAACAGCAACCAGCAGCCGGGCGGCTACAAGGGCGCGATCGACGCCCGGCTCGCGCCGTCGAGCAGCCTGGAGGAGTTCTGCCGCAAGGCGCAGTTCGTGAACTACGAGAGCATGCGCGCGATCTTCGAGGCGTGGAACACCAAGCTGTGGAACGACGCCACCGGTGTGCTGCTGTGGATGTCGCACCCCGCGTGGCACAGCACGGTGTGGCAGACCTACGACTACGACCTGGAGGTCAACGGCAGCTTCTACGGCTCGCGCAAGGGCTGCGAGCAGCGGCACGTGCAGGCCAACCCGACCAACTGGCAGGTCAACGCCGTCAACCACACCGCCTCCGCGCTGACCGGCGTGACGGTGAAGGCCCAGTTGTACGGCCTGGACGGCAAGCCGATCGGGCAGGAGCAGAAGCAGAAGCTCGACATCGCTCCGACCTCGGCTCCGGCCGTGTTCACCGTGCCGTTCGACGCCGCGCTGCCCGCGTTCCACCTGCTACGCCTCACGCTGACGGACGCCCAGGGCAAGCAGATCTCCGAGAACACCTACTGGCGGTACCGGACGGAAGCGTCGATGCACGCGTTGAACCAGCTGGCTTACACGCAGCTGGCGATCACGATGACGTCCACGAAGGACGGTTACACCGCGATCGTGCGCAACACCGGCAAGACGGTGGCCGCGATGGTCCGGTTGTCCCTGCGGGAGCGCAACGGGACTGATCGGGTGTTGCCGACGCTGTACAGCGACAACTACTTCTGGTTGCTGCCGGGGGAAGCCAGGACCGTGACGATCAGTCCGCAGAGGACGGTTCGTTCGGCGCGGCTGCTGGCGGAGGCGTACAACTCGGCGCCGAAGCTGACCTGATGTCCTGAGGAAACGACAAAAGCGAGGAGACTCGTCTCCCCGCCATGTTCAACTTATAGCGCACCGGGGGTCTTGTGGCAAGACCCCCGGTTTGCTTCACACTCTCCCGTCATGGGGATCTATGTGCTGGACCTGCACGACATCGACCAGACTCAGGTTGCGACCGCCGGCGGCAAAGGAGCGAACCTCGGCGAACTGACGCGGGTCGACGGCATCAGCGTGCCCGCTGGGTTCGTGGTGACGACCGAAGCGTTCTCCCACGTGGTGCGGGACGCGGTCGACGAGCGGCTGGAACCGGCCGAGCTGCGGAAGATCATCGAAGCGATCGCCATTCCGGACGAGGTCGCCGCGGAGATCACCTCGGCGCTCGGTGAGGGCCTGTACGCGGTCCGGTCGAGTGCCACCGCCGAGGACCTGCCGGGTGCGTCGTTCGCCGGTCAGCAGGACTCGTACCTCAACGTCAAGGCCGCTGACGTGCTGCGGCACGTCAGCCTGTGCTGGGCTTCGCTGTTCACCGACCGAGCTGTCGCCTACCGGCAGCGCAACGGCTTTGACCAGCACGTCACCATGGCGGTGGTCGTGCAGGAGATGGTCGCCGCGCAGGCCGCCGGCGTGCTCTTCACCGCCGACCCCGTCACGTCCAACCGGAAGATCACCCGCGTGGAGGCCGTTCCTGGGCTCGGCGAGGCGTTCGTGTCCGGGCTGGTCAACGCGGACAGCTACCAGGTGCGCGACGGGGAGATCATCGACAGGGCGGTCGCCACCGACGTGCTGACGGACGCGCAGGTCGTGGAACTGGTGCGGCTGGGGCGGGAGATCGAGGCGCACTTCGGCCGTCCCCAGGACATCGAGTGGTGCCTGGCGGACGGCGGGTTCCAGATCGTCCAGAGTCGCCCGATCACGACGCTGTTCCCCGTGCCGGAGGTCGCTGACCAGGACAATCACGTCTACGTGTCCGTCGGCCACCAGCAGATGATGACCGACGCGATGACGCCGCTCGGCCTGTCCGTGTGGCAGCTGACGACTCCCCGGCCGATGGCGGAGGCGGGCGGCCGTTTGTTCGTCGACATCACCCCGGTCCTGTCCGTCACGACGAGCCGCAACGCGTTCCTGGACGTCGCGGGCAAGTCCGATCCGCTGATCCGCGACGCGCTGGAGACGGTTCTGGGGCGTGAAGGCTTCGTGCCGTTGTCGGACGACGACGGGCCGGGCCTGTCGATCCCCGGCTCCGCAAAGGCCACGATCGAGACCGATCCGGACGTCGTCACCGAGCTGATCAAGCAGAACGAGGACTCGGTCGCCGCGCTGAAGCTCGCGATCAGGGAGAAGTCCGGGTCCGAGCTGCTCGACTTCATCCTCGCGGACTTCCAGGAGCTGCGGCGGCTGCTGTTCGACCCGCGCAGCAGCGAGGTGATCATGGCCGGGATGCAGACGACGTGGTGGTTGAACGACCATCTGCAGGAGTGGCTCGGTGAGAAGAACGCGGCCGACGTGCTGACGCAGTCCGTCCCGCACAACGTCACCTCGGAGATGGGGCTCGCACTGCTCGACGTCGCGGACGCGATCCGGCCGCGTCCCGAGCTGGTCTCGTTGCTCCAGAACGCGCACGACGAGTCCTTTGTGGACGAACTGCCCGCGCTGCAGGCCTATCTGGACAGGTACGGGATGCGCTGCGTCGGCGAGATCGACATCACCAGGCCGCGGTGGAGCGAGCAGCCCAGCACCCTGTTGCCGGTGCTGCTCACCAACATCCGGAACTTCGAGCAGGGCGCGGGCAAGCAGCGCTTCGAGGAAGGGCTCCGGCAGGCGGCGGCCAAGGAGCGGGAGGTGCTGGAACGGCTGCGGGTGTTGCCGGACGGCGAGCAGAAGGCCGACGAGACCCGGCGGATGATCGAGCGCGTCCGGGCGTTCACCGGCTACCGCGAGTACCCGAAGTACGGCATGGTCAGCCGCTACTTCGTCTACAAGCAGGCGTTGCTGGAGGAGGCGGACCGCCTGGTGCGGGCCGGTGTGCTCGACGAGCGGGAGGACATCTACTTCCTGCGGTTCCAGGAACTTCAGGAAGTCGTGCGCACCCAGGAGTCCGACGCCGGCCTGATCAGGCAGCGGAGGGACGCGTTCCGGTCGTACCAGACGCTCACGCCGCCTCGGGTGCTCACGTCGGACGGCGAGGCGATCTCGGGCTCGTACCGGCGCGACGACCTGCCGGCCGGTGCGATCGTCGGTCTGCCGGTGTCCGCCGGGATGATCGAAGGCCGGGCCCGCGTCGTGCTCGACGTGGCGGACGCCGATCTCGAACCGGGCGACATCCTGGTCACGGCCTACACGGACCCGAGCTGGTCACCGCTGTTCGTCGCGATCGCGGGCTTGGTGACCGAGGTCGGCGGCGTGATGACGCATGGCGCGGTGATCGCCCGCGAGTACGGCCTGCCCGCGGTCGTCGGGGTCGAGGGCGCCACGCGGCTGATCCAGGACGGGCAGCGGATCCGCGTGCACGGCACCGACGGCTACATCGAGATCGTTTCGGACTGACCCGCCCGCAGCTCGCGGATCAGCTCACGGACGGCCAGCGAGTGCCTGGCCGCGGTGGTGGTGACGTGGACCAGCCGGCGCGTCGGCCGGTCCGGTCCGAGGTCGACGACCTCCACGCCCGGCGGAGGGTTCAGCAGCGTCAGCTTCGGCAGGATCGCCATGCCGATGCCCTGCGCGACCATGGAGAGCACGACGCTGTCGTCGGCGACATCGAGCCTGCGCGGTGGCAGCCAGTCCTGCGTGGCCCACCAGTGCCGGGTGTAGGAGGAGCAGTTCTCCGGCCAGTCGAGCAACGGGAGACTGCGTGGATCCGGGTGCCCGGCCGGGTGCACCAGCAGGTACGGCTCGGTGACCAGGTCGCCGTGCTGCAGACCCGGTAGTTCGGCGTTGTCGTCGAGGGTGGCGATGGCGAGGTCGGCGCGTCCGTCGGCGACCTCGCCCGCCGTGCCGCGCCCCAGCTCCGGCACGACCAGGACCTGCGGCCGCAGTCCGGGAAACCGGGTGGTCAGCCGGTCGAGCGCGGGTGGCAGCAGGTGGGCGGCGGCGGTGCGGAACGCGGCGATCCGGACCGGGCCGGTGACCGAGCCGGCCGCGGCGTCGCGGGCCTCGGTCCGCAGGAGTTCCAGCTGGCGCAGGATCTGCCTGGCGTGCACGAGTGCGCGTTCCCCGGCGGGTGTTGGGCGGGCACCTTGTCTGCCGCGTTCGAACAGCACGGCGCCGACACGACGTTCGGCCTCCCGGACGGCGTGCGACACCGCGGACTGCGAGAGGCCGACCTCGCGGCCCGCGGCGGTGAAGCTGCCGGTGCTCTCGACTGCGATCAGCAGGCGCAGCTCGGCGGGGCTCAGGTCCACGGCTCCACTATCCATGAACGCGGCTCATGGAAGACGGTGATCGATCAACTTCGCGGTCTGCTCCCCAGGCTCGTTCCTTCCTACGTTTCTCCTCGTGAGCACATTCCACGCCGTCCGCCAGGTGCGCCGCCCGTCTGGCCCACCCAGCGCCGACGACTTCACCGTCGTGTCCGAACCACTGCCCGCGCTCACCGACAGATCCTCCTGCGCGCGCAGGACTTCCTCGTTGAGCTTGGTCGCCTGCGCCGTCAGATCGGCGTACGCGCGCGCCGGATCAACCGGC
>NZ_JBEXPJ010000066.1:0-41897 GCF_040611995.1 Lentzea sp. NPDC006480 | reverse complement strand
GGAGTCGTTGCCGTCGCCGGGCCTGGTGACGCGGGCGGTCTTCCCGGCCGACCTCGCCGGGGTCCGCGTTGACGGCTGGATCGAGACCGGGCTGGAGGTCTCGCCGCACTACGACCCCATGCTGGCCAAGGTGATCGCCGCCGGACCCACCAGGGACGCCGCGCTGGATCTGCTCGGCGAGGCGCTCGACGGCTCCCGGGTCGACGGCGTCGTCACGAACCTCGGGCTGTTGCGCGCGCTCACCGGTTCCGACGACGTGCGGGCCGCGGTGCACTCGACCTCCACCCTCGACCGCACCACCGACCCCGATCCGCGCATCGACGTCCTGGTACCGGGAACGATGACGACCGTGCAGGACCTGCCGGGCCGCACCGGGTACTGGCAGGTCGGCGTGCCGCCCAGCGGTCCGTTCGACGCTGTCTCGCTCACCGAGGCGAACCTCGCGGTCGGCAATCCCGCCTCCGCGCCGGGTTTGGAGATCACGGCAGCCGGACCGGTGCTGCGGTTCTCGGTGCCGTCCGTCGTCTGTCTCACCGGTGCGCCCGTGGAGTCCTTTGTAGACGACCAGCCCGTCGCGCAATGGGAACCTGTCGACGTTCCCGCCGGCGGCACGCTGCGGATCGGCACCGCCACCGGGCCCGGACTGCGCACCTACCTCGCCGTCCGCGGTGGCCTCGACGTGCCCGCCTACCTCGGCAGCGCCGCGACGTTCACCCTGGGCGGGTTCGGCGGTCATGCCGGTCGCGCGCTGCTCGCCGGTGACGTGCTGCGGCCGGGCTCACCGGACGCGGCGGAGAACCCGGGACTGACCACGATCGGTGGCCCGACGCCGGCCCACCGCCGTCCCGCGATCACCGGCAGCTGGCAGCTCGCGGTCACCGAGGGACCGCACGGCGCACCGGAGTTCTTCACGCGTGCGGACCTGGACTCCTTCTACGGGGCCGAGTTCAAGGTGCACCACAACTCGGCGCGCACCGGAGTTCGTTTGATCGGCCCGAAACCCGCCTGGGCGCGGCCGGACGGTGGCGACGCGGGGCTGCACCCGTCGAACATCCACGACACGCCCTACGCCGTCGGCGCCGTCGACTTCACCGGCGACACCCCGGTCATCCTCGGCCCGGACGGCCCGTCGCTGGGCGGTTTCGTCTGCCCGGCCGTGGTCGCCAGTGGTGATCTGTGGAAGCTCGGGCAGCTGCGTCCAGGTGACGCCGTGCGCTTCGTGCGGGTGCGCGAGGCCGATGCCGCGGCCGACCGGCGAGCCGCTCCGCACGTCGTCACCTCGGGTGGCGACGGCGACGACGGTGTCCTGGGCCGGTTGGAGGAGACCGAGGACCGCCCGTCGGTGACCTATCGCCGCGACGGCGACAGCAACGTGCTCGTCGAGTACGGGCCGATGACCCTCGACCTCGCCCTGCGCATGAGAGTGCACGCACTCCAGGAAACCCTTGCGGCACATGGCCCGGACGGCATCGTCGACGTCACCCCCGGCATCCGTTCGCTGCAGGTCCACACCGATCCCGCCCTGCTGAAGGCCTCGGACGTCGCCCGGTTGCTCCAGGAACTCGAAGCGGAAGTGCCGCCCACACAGGATCTCGTGGTGCCGTCCCGCACCGTCCGGTTGCCGCTGAGCTGGGACGACCCCGCCACCAGGCTGGCGATCGAGCGGTACATGGCCGGCGTGCGCTCGGACGCGCCGTGGACACCGTGGAACATCGAGTTCATCCGCCGCATCAACGGTCTGGAGTCGGTGCACGACGTCTACCGGACCGTGTTCGACGCCTCGTACCTGGTGCTGGGCCTCGGCGACGTCTACCTCGGCGCCCCGGTGGCGACACCGCTCGATCCCCGGCATCGGCTGGTGACGACGAAGTACAACCCCGCGCGGACGTGGACGGCGGAGAACTCCGTCGGCATCGGCGGCGCCTATCTGTGCATTTACGGCATGGAAGGGCCCGGCGGGTACCAGTTCGTCGGCCGCACCGTGCAGGTGTGGAACCGCTACCGCCGGGGCGGGTTGTTCGCCGAACATCCGTGGGCGCTGCGCTTCTTCGACCGGATCGAGTGGTACCCGGTCGACGCGGACGAACTGCTGGAGCTCCGCGCCGAGACCGACGCCGGCCGGGGTGACTTCGAGACGGTCGACGGCACGTTCTCGATCGCGGACCACCTCCGGTTCCTCGACGACAACGCCGGCGACATCGCGGCCTTCCGCGCGCGGCAGACGGCCGCCTTCGAAGCGGAGAAACAACGCTGGCACCTCGCCGGTGAGTTCGACCGGCACGACGAACCGCCGGAGGTCACCGCGCCGGAGGTGGTGCTGCCCGCCGGCGCGGTCGCCGTGACCGCGCCGTTCACCGCGACCGTGTGGCGACTCGTCGGGGAGCCGGGAACGCTTGTCGGACAAGGAGATCCGGTTCTCACCGTGGAAACGATGAAGATGGAGGCCAAGGTGACCGCACCCGTCTCGGGCAGGCTGGTCGAGCTCTACGTGCGTCCCGGCGACCAGGTCGCTCCGGGTCAGATCCTCGCGGCGGTGCGGCCGTGACGCCGGATCCGGTCGCCGCGGTCGAGGCGTCCTACGACCGGATCGACGCGGTCGGCCGGCCCGAGATCTGGGTGACGCGGCGCCACCGCGAGGACTCGATGTCCGAGGCGAAGGAGATCGCCGCGCGGCTGGCCGCGGGCGAGGACCTCCCGTTGGCGGGCAAGGTGATCGCGGTCAAGGACAACATCGACGTGGCCGGGCTGCCGACCACCGCGGCCGCGCACTCCTACCTCTACCGGCCGGACGCCGACGCCACGGCGGTCGCGCGGCTGCGAGCCGCGGGCGCCGTCGTGATCGGCAAGACCAACCTCGACCAGTTCGCGACCGGGCTGGTGGGCACCAGGAGTCCGTACGGCGCGGTCCGCAACGCCTGGGACCCGGCCAGGATCTCCGGAGGTTCCTCCGCGGGGTCCGCGGTGGCCGTCGCGCTGGGCATCGTCGACGCCGCGCTGGGTACCGACACCGCGGGCTCCGGCCGGGTTCCGGCGGCGCTCAACGGCGTCATCGGGGTGAAGCCGACCAAGGGACTCGTTCCCGTCACCGGTGTCGTGCCCGCGTGCTACTCCCTGGACTGCGTCACGGTGTTCGCCCGCGATCTCGCCCTCGCGCGGCTGACCGCCGAGCTCATGTCCGGGCCGGACGCGGCGGATCCGCTGTCCCGCGAAGCCCGCGCGGACGTCGTGCTCCCGCCGAGGCCACGTGTCGCCGTGCCCACGGGCGAGCACCTGGCGGACCTGGCACCCGGCTGGCGCGAGGCGTTCGCGGCCGCGGTGGCGAGCCTGGCCGCCGGGGGAGTGGAGATCGTCGAGATCGACGTCGCACCACTGCTGGAAGCCTCGAAGTTGTTGTACGGCGGAGCTTTCGTCGCTGAGCGCTACGCCGCCGTGGGCGCCCACATCGAGTCGCACCGCGACCTGATCGGCACCGACCTCGACCCCACCGTGGCCGCGATCATCCTGGCCGGAGCGGCTCCGTCGGCCGCGCAGTGGGCAGAGGACACCGCCACCCTCGCCCGTCTCGGCGCGGCGGGGCGAGCCCTGCTCGCCGGGTGCGACGCGCTGCTGACCCCGACGACGGTCGGTCATCCCACGTTGGACGAGGTGGCCGCCGACCCGATCGGCGTCAACAGCCGGTTGGGCCGCTTCACCAACTTCGCCAACCTGCTCGACATGGCCTCGCTCGCGGTGCCGGCGGGGTTCGCCGACGGCCTGCCGTTCGGGGTGATGTTCACCGGCCCCGCGTTCAGCGACCGCGCTCTCGCCCAGCTCGCGGATCGGTTGCTCGCGCCGTCGATCGAGTTGTTCGTCGTGGGCGCGCACCTGAACGGCCAGCCCCTGAACAAACAGCTGGTGCAGGCAGGAGGCTCCCTGGTCCGCACGGCGCGGACCGCCGAGACCTACCGGTTGCGAGCGCTGGCCACGACACCGCCCAAACCCGGACTGGTGCGCGTGCCGGAAGGCGGTTCCGGCATCGACGGCGAGGTCTGGCGGCTCCCGGCGGCAGGTTTCGGCACCTTCGTCGCCGCGGTGCCACCCCCGATGGTCATCGGCACCGTCGAGCTCAACGACGGTTCGGGCGTCCCAGGCTTCCTGGCCGAACCATGGGCCCTCGACGGCACCGAGGACATCACCGAGTTCGGCGGATGGCGCGGCTATCTCGCGGCCCGGGCATGATCGGGGACAATGGGGAGGTGACTCGCCCCCGTCCCGGCCGCCCGCGCCACGCTCCCGACGACGGCGGCGGTTCCCCACGTGACCAGATCCTCGAAGCGGCCGCCGCGCTCTTCGTCGCCCAGGGGTTCTCCGCCACCTCCACCCGCGCCATCGCCGACAGCGTGGGCATGCGGCAGGCGTCCCTCTACTACCACTTCGCCGGCAAGGACGAGATCCTCCTGGAACTGCTCCGCGTCTCCGTGCGCCCCAGCCTGGAGGTCGCCCGCTCGCTGGAAGGCGCCGCTGCGGCACCCGCCCTGTACGCGCTGGCCGTGGCCGACGCACACACGCTCGCGACGGCACCGCACAACATCGGCATGCTCTACCTGCTGCCCGAAGTGCAACTGGAGCGGTACGACCTGTTCCGCTCCGATCGCGCGGAACTCCAGGACGTCTACGCCCGTCTCGGCGCGCGGATCGCGGGCGACGACCCGGCGTCGGCCGCGGGCACCCGCCGGGGAGAGATGCTGATCCAGCTCGTCGAAGTCGTGATCCAGCAACGGCGAACCCGGTTGCCCGACACGTCCGACTGCCACGCCATCGCCGAAGCGTGCCTGCGCGTGTGCGGAGTCGCTCAACGGGAGATCGCCGCGGCGAGCACGGCGGCCGCGGCCCTGGTGTAGCTCGTGCTACTCCAGCCCGGCGAAGAGGTCGGTTTCCGGGACAGGTGATCCCGTGGTGTCCCGTGCGCGGACGAAGTCCTCGACGCCGAGCGCTTCGGCGAACTCGGCGGGTGGCAGCCTGCCCGCGATCGACGAGCCGAGCTGGGAGGCGTGGCAGTGCAGCGCTGCGCGCTTCCGGTCGGTGACGGCGCGGGTGTCGATGGTCGTGGTGATGCGCCGGTCGACGTCATCGAGTCCGGTGGGGAGGTCCCGGTGGATTCCGACCGAGGCGGCCACCCGGATCAGGCGTTCCCAGTACGCCCGGCCGTGCGCCTTGAAGTAGAGCTTGGCTGCCACCGCGGACAGGTCGAACGCCGCCGCAGCGACCCGCGCGGCGTGCAGGTGGTCGCGGTGCTGAGCTGTGTTCTCGGCGTCACAGGTCACCACCACCAGCGGCTCGTAGTGCTCGATCAGCCTCGCCACCCGGTCGGCGGCCGCGGACACCGGCACGTCCACGAAGGCGCCGGGAGGCTTCTCCCACGCCGCGACGCCCGAGTCGTGGTACCCGAGCAGTTCGACATCAGTCACGCCGAGGACGCGGCACGCCGCTTGCAGCTCGCCGAGCCGGTGCGCTGCGACTCGTGCGGGATCGTGGGTGGGCGTGAACGGCTCGGCGCCGTCCGGTGCATCGCCGAGCTCGCCGTTCGTGCAGGTGACGAGCACGATTCGGGTGCCGAGCGAGGCGTAGTGGGCGAGGATGCCGCCGGTGGACGTCGACTCGTCGTCGGGATGGGCGTGCACCGCGAGCAGCGTTCGGGTCATGGTGTCCAGTCCGGCAGGATCAGTCTCCGCGCCTGGCGTAGTCGCCGATGCCCTCGCCGGTCATGTCCCGTGCCACGGTCAGCCACTCGCTGAATGCTTGGCGCTGACGTGTTTTGGGGCGTGCGCGGACGTAGGCCATCACCTCGGGCGACGCCATGGTCCGGTAGATCAGGACGAGCTGCGCGGCGGCGATGCGGGGGCGCGGTGAGTGTGGCGGTTCGCCCGTCTCGTCGGCGAGCTCGGCGGCCACGGCCAGTTCGAACCGTTCCCACATCAGCCGCATCCGCGACTTGAGTCCCGCGCTGTCGCCGACCGTGCGGTGCAGGCGCTCCAGTTCGGTGACAGCGCCTATCCGGCTCGTGGTCATGGCTTCGCTCAGCATGTCCACCACGGCGTCGAGTGGTGTGGTGCCGGCCGGACGGTTCCGGATGCGGTCGACCAACGTGCGCAGCACCTCGTCCTCGCCGTGGAAGACCAGGTCCTCTTTGGTGGGGAAGTAGACGAAGACGGTCTTGGCGGCCACGTTCACCGCGTCGGCGATCTCGGCGACGGTGACCTTGTCGAACCCGCGCTCGGCGAACATCGCGTCCGCCGCGTCGATCAGCGCCTGGCGGGTCAGCAGCTTCTTGCGCTCGCGCAGGCTCAGTCTCGCGCTGTCCTCGTCACCGGCCATCTCGTCACGGTAACACGGTCCGCTGACCTTCTTCCCGCAGTGACTTTCGTGTGTTCGATACGTCACTTCAGTGAACAAAATAAGTAACGGACACACGTTTGTGTCTGACTGTGGCTTATCGTGATGTCGTGGCCGAACGCCGGAGGTGCGTGGTGGAAGAGCAGTGGAACGGCAGGGCCGCCGTGGTGACCGGTGGGAGCAGCGGGATCGGCCTGGCGACGGCGGCCGAGCTCGCGAACGAGGGATACGCGCTGGTGATCGCCGGGCGCGACGAGGCCAGGCTGCGGGCCGCCGCGGAACGGATCGGCACCGGCACGCCCGTGCACGTGGTGGTGGCGGACGTCGCGACCGTGGCCGGCACGGAACGTGTTGCCGCGCAGGCACGTGAGCGCTTCGGGCAGGTGGACCTGGTGTTCGCGAACGCGGGACGCTCCGACGCGCCACCGGTTCTGCAGACCCTCGAACACGACTTCGACCTGATGATGGCCACCAACGTCAAAAGCGTCTTCTTCACCGTGGTCAAGCTGCTTCCGGTGCTGCGCCAGGGCGGATCGGTGGTGGTCACCAGCTCGGTGTCCGAGGCCAAGGGCCGCCCTGGAGACCCGTTGTACTCGGCCAGCAAGGCCGCTGTGCGCAGCCTGGTGCGCACTCTCGCGCTCGACGAGGAAGTCCTGGCCCGTGGCGTGCGCGTCAACGCGGTCACGCCCGGCTGCATCGCCACTCCGCTCACCGCGCAGACCGACCCGGAGATGCAGCTGGCGATCGACGAGTACGTGACGAGCACGGTGCCGATGGCCCGCTGGGGGCGCCCGGAGGACGTCGCGCACGCGGTGGTGTTCCTCGCCGGTGAACGCGCCTCCTACCTCACCGGCTCGGAGATCGTCGTCGACGGCGGCCTCGCCCAGATCTGAGCAGCTCGTTCAAGCACAGCAAGGAGTTCGACATGACAGAGTTCCCTTCCGCCGCACAGGCCGTGCGGGCCGCGGACATCGTGGTGCTCGGGGGCGGCCCGGCCGGCCTCGCCGTGGCACGACTGCTGCACCTGCGCGGTCTCGCGCCACGGGTGCTGGAGCGGGACGCCGGACCGGATGCCCGGTCTCAGGGCGGCAGCCTCGACCTCGCCGAGCGGGGCGGGCAGCTCGCCCTGCGGGAGATGGGGTTGTTCGCGGAGTTCGAGGAACTGGCGCGGCCGCTGGGTCAACGACTGTGCCTGATGAACTCGGACGCCGAGATCCAGGTCGACGTGGACGAGGCGGCGGGGGAGTACCGGCCGGAGATCGACCGCGCGCAGCTGCGCCGGCTGCTGATCGACTCGCTGCCACCGGAGATGATCAGGTGGGGTGCCGAGGTCACCGCGGTCACGCCGACGCCCGACGGCCGCCACCGGGTCAGCCTCGCCGACGGCACCGAGGTCGAAGCCGGCCTCGTCATCGCCTGCGACGGAATCCGCTCTCGCGCCCGGCCGCTGGTCACCGACGAGCAGCCCGCGTACAGCGGGATCACGTTCATCCACGGAGATCTCCGGGATCCCGGGCCCGAGTCGTTCGTGGCCCGCCACACCGGCGAGGGCATCCTGCACGCGGTCGGCGACAACAAGGCGATTCTGGCCCAGCGCGCGGCTGACCGGTCTGTCCGCGTGTACTTCGCGGTCCGCACCGAGGAGGACCCGAGCCGCGAGCAGGGCGACCGGTTCACGGACCCGGCTGCCGTGCGCCGGCAGCTGCGCGAGACGTTCGCCGGATGGAGCCCGGACCTGCTGGCTGTGCTCGACGAGATCGACGGCTACTTCGCCTACTGGCCCCTCTACGGCATGCCGGCGCGCCAGCAGTGGAAGCAGCACTCCGGAATCACTCTGCTCGGCGACGCCGCACACGTCATGCCGCCGTTCGGTGGCGAAGGCGTGAACATGGCCCTGCTCGACGCCGTGGAACTCGTCAACACCCTGTTCGCGCCCGAGCACGCCACGCTCGACGACGCGATCGCCGTGTTCGAACGCGCCATGCTCGACCGCATGGTCGGCACCATCCTCGACACCGACGCCAGCGGCGAGATGTTGCTGAGCCCGGCCGGCGCCGCACCGCTGGCCCAGCATTTCGCCGCTGCAGCTGACGCACCGTGACGGCCATTCGCCCCTTTTCGCGTCTTTCAGCGCATTAATCCGAATAGTGAGTGATGTCAACCGTCAAGAGCGCTGGACCCCTTCACGCCAATGGCGGGTGAGTGGGCGTGACGAGCTTCCTTACGTTGGATGGCGGAACCCCCGAGGTTCCATTCTTCGCACCCTGCAAGCGAGGAGAACCATGTTCAGGAAACTCGTCCTGTCGGTCGCGCTCGCCGCGGCCACGACCTTCGTCGCACCCCTGACCGGTCAGGCGTCGGCCGCCGAGGCCCCGCCCACCGCGGCGTCGGTCAACGTCTACTACGACACCAGCAGCGCACCCACGTTCGCGAGCGCCATCCGGCAAGGCGCGGCGAACTGGAACGCGAAGGTGAGCAACGTGAAACTGGTGGAGAACCGCAGCGCGGCGACCCTGCGCTACCGCGAGGGCAACGACCCGCGCGGTTCGTACGCCTCCACCAACGGCCACGGCAGCGGCACCATTTTCATCGATTACACGCAAGCGCGGCAGTACTACGTCGTCCGGATCACCGCGCACGAGACAGGGCATGCCCTCGGCCTGCCCGACCACTACAGCGGGCCGTGCTCGGAACTGATGTCCGGCGGCGGTCCGGGCACGTCGTGCACCGTCGCCTCGCCGAACGCCACCGAGGCGGCTCGGGTGAACCGCTTGTGGGCCAACGGGTTCGTCGGCACCTTCGAGTGGAAGACGATTTACGAGCAGATCCCCGTGCACTCCTGATCGTGCTTGACCGAGGCCTGGGTCTCCTGTGGACCCAGGCCTCGCCCGGTGCTTCTCAGCGGGTGCGTCCGGTCATGAGCTCCCGCATCCGGCGGGCCAATGTGGCTGCGGTGAACGGTTTCTGCAGCAGGGCGACGCCGCGCTGGGACAGGTGCTCGCGGACGTCGGCGTTGTCCGCGTATCCGGTGACGTACAGGACTGGCAGACCGGGGCGCAGCTGCTCCAACTGCTCGCCGAGCTCGCGTCCGCCCATCTCCGGCATGACGACGTCGGTGACGACCGCGTCGATCTCCGCGGTGGCGACGACGAGGTCGAGCGCCTTCGCGCCGGTCTCCGCTTCGATGACGCGGTAGCCGTACTGTTCCAGGAACACTCGGGTCGCGGCACGGACCGATGCCTCGTCCTCGACCAGCAGCACGGTTTCCCGTGCCTCCGCGGTGGGTGCCGGTGGCAGCGATTCGGGTGCGGGCTTCAGTTCCTCGTCGGTCGCGTGGGGCAGGTGCACGTCGAAGCTGGAGCCCGCACCCGGCTCGCTCCTGACCGTGACGTGGCCACCGCTGCGCTCGACGATGCCGAAGACCGTGGAGAGGCCCAGCCCGGTGCCCTGCCCGGCCGGTTTGGTCGTGAAGAACGGCTCGAAGATCCGTTGCTGGGTCTGCGCCGACATGCCGACGCCGGTGTCGGTGATCGAGAGGAGCGCGTAGCGGCCGGGCGCGACGCCGACCCGTTCACCTTCGGCGAGGTGGACCTCTGTCGTCTCGACGGTCAGCAGGCCGCCGCCGGGCATGGCGTCGCGGGCGTTCACGACCAGGTTCACCACCACCTGCTCCAGCTGGCCGCGGTCGGCGAACACCGGGCAGGGCAGCGGTGCGAGGCGGGTCGTGAACCGCACTTGCTCGCCGATGAGGCGGCGCAACATCGCCTCGACGCCGGTCACGACGTCGTTCAGGTCGAGCAGCGCCGGCTGCGGGACCTCCTGGCGGCTGAAGATCAGCAGCTGCCGGGTGAGCGCTTCCGCCCGCACGCCGGCGTTGCGGATCTCCTCGGCCGCGTCCCGCAGCTCGTCGTTGTCCCGCAGGCGATTGCGGAGCATCTCGCTGTAGCCGTTGATCACCACGAGCAGGTTGTTGAAGTCGTGCGCGATGCCGCCCGCCAGCCTGCCGACGGCCTCCATCTTCTGGGCGTGGCGGAGCTGCTCCTCCACGTGTTCGCGCACCTTGATCTGCTCGCGCAGCTCGGCGGTCCGTTCGGCGACCCGGTCCTCCAGCCGCCGGCTGCTCTCCTCCACCGCCGCGAGCGCACGCCGTTCCCGTTCGACGAGGATGACGCCGGCCAGCGCGCTGGAGATCTGGCCGCGCAGCGCCTCGTAGATCCACCCGACCCGCACGCCGGCTTCGAAGAGCACGAAGCCGAGCCGTTCGTCCTTGAAGTACAAGGGCAGCGCGACGAAGTTCGAGGCGGTGGCACGCTCCAGAAATGATCCGGGCGCGAGATCGAGCGCGGGAAAGGACGGCTGGTCGCCCGCGTCCAGCCGGCGGCCGCGGTCACAGGCCATCGCCAGCACGGCCTGGCCGGGGACGCCCGGTTCGGTCAGCGGCGGCTCGTACAGGGCCATCGCACAACTGGGGATGCCGATGCGGGGCAGTTCCGCGGTGAGCACGTCACCGAGGTCGCCGACCTCGCGGGCGGTCACCAGCCGTTGCCCGAGCGTGCGGACGACTTCGTCGCGCTTCTCGCCGACCTGGTGCTCGAACGTGCGCTGCTGCCCGATGATCTCGCCCAGCAGCTGCCTCGCCTGCCACCAGAGCTCGGGAGCGGGCGGCAGCCGGCGGTCCCGGCGCAGCGCGGCGAGTGCGGTCCACGCGTGGTCGACGCCCTCCGTCCGCGCGAACGAGTCCAGCGCGGTCAGGAACCTCTCGTCCCCCTCGCCGTCGAGGGCCTGCCGAGCGGCCTGGTACAGCCGTTCCGCCACCTGGCCGCCGGTGTCCTCGACCGGCGTCGGGAGACATCCGCACGACCGGCGGACCACGAGCTCCGGCACCAACGTGACGGACTCCGGCACCTGGTCACCGCGCAGTCTCGCGAGCAGCAGCTCCACCGCCTTCGCACCGAGGTCCGCGAACGGCATCCGCACCGTCGTCAGCGGCGGGGGAGCGGAACCCAGGTTCACCGACCGCTCGACCGTCCGCCCCGCCACGGCCGGGTCGACGTTGTCCAGCCCCAGAGCGAAGTGCGCGGTGTTCGGCAGATCGTCGAAACCGATCACCGCCACGTCGTCGGGCACGCGCAGCCCCAGTCGCCGCACGCCCACGATCACCGCCTGGGCGAAGAAGTCGCTCGCGGCGATGATCGCCTGCGGCTCGCGCGCGCAGACCTCGGTCGTCATCGCGACCGCCCGGCCGGCGTCCCACCCCTGCGGTGGCACGGGCACGAGCGTCTCGTCGAACGGAAGTCCCCTCGCCGCCAGCCCGTCCAGGTAGCCGCGGTACCGCAGCTCGGCGCCGGGGTGCGTCGCCGGACCGCGCACGAAGGCGATCCTGTTGTGCCCGTGGACCTCCACGAGGTGCTCGACAGCTTTGCGGATCCCGCCGGTGTCGTCGAAGAGCACGCTCGGATGCCCTGGCAGCGGGTGCTCGACGCTCACCAGCGGCAGCGCCAGCCGGTCGCAGAGCGCCTGCACGGCCCGCGGTCCCGCGTACGAGCTGAGTGCGGTCGTCCAGACCACCAGCCCGTCCAGCCGGGCGCCGCGGGTGAGCTCGTAGACCGAGTTCGCGGACCTGCCGAAGTCGGCGGGATCATCGAGCTCGCGGCCGATGAACGCGATGAGGTCGGCGTCGAGCGCCTGTGCCGCGTCGGCCATGCCGAGCCATTGGAGCTCGAACAACCCGGCCAGCGACATGTTCAACGCCCCGATGCGCGGCCGTCGTGCCCGATCTCGCTCGATCACGTCGAATACCTTAGGCCGGACAGACCGAACGTCTGCACCTTTCCAGCGGCTGTGGTCGTGCGGTGGTCGACAGTTCGGCGTCAGTCGATCGTGCGCAGCAGCCGGCAGATCTCGGCCACGGCGTCGTGGGCACCGTCGCCGTGAGCGCGGACGGTGACAGTGGTGCCGGCGGTGGCGCCGAGGCCCATGACGGCGAGGATCCCGGTCGCGTCGACAGTCCTGCCCTCGTGCGAGATCTGCACACCGCAGGCCAGTTGCGCCGCTGCTCTGGCCAGCCTGCCCGCCGGGCGTGCGTGCAGGTGCGCGGGCAGCACCACGTCGATCTCGGCCGTGTCGCCGGTGTGCAGGGACGTGTCAGAGCTTGGTGGCATGGCGGGCCTCCCGTGCGGCGGTGATGACAGTGGCGAGATCGGCGCCTCCGGCGGCGGTGACGGCGGCGGCGACGGCGCCCTCGACGAACGGGGCGTCCACGAGCACCACGTCGTCCTGGGCGTAGTCGGCCAGCACCGCGCGAGCGGTGATCACCGCGCTGCCCAGGTCGGGCAGGACGACCACGCCGCTGCCCTGGTCGGCTTCCTTGACGGCCGCGGTGATCGCGTCGTAGCTGGTGCCGATCCTGCCGTCGGCGGTGCCTCCGGCGGCGATCACCGAGCCCGGCTCGACGCCGAGCTGGTCGAGCAACGCGCGCAGTCCGGATGCCAGCTCCGCGCTGTGCGAGACGAGTACGATCCCAACAGGTTGCATGAACAGGATGCTGTCATGCTGAATAGCGTTCAGCAATACTGAATCGAGGTTCCTTGTGGTCCAGTCGGTACAGCGGGCGGTGCAGATCCTGCGGCTGCTGAGTGCGGGCGGTCCCCGGCTGGGTCTGGCCGAACTGGCCGAGCACGTGGGGGTCGCCAAGCCCACGGTGCACGCGCTGCTGCGCACGCTGGAGGCGGAAGGGCTGGTCGCGCAGGACCGCCAGACCGGCAGGTACGTGCTGGGGCCCGGCGTGCTCACGCTCGGCAACGCGTTCCTGGAGACCCATGAGCTGCGAATGAGGTCGCTGACCTGGGCTGATCTGCTGGCCGCCCGTGCCAACGAGGCCGTCTGGGTCGCCGTGCTGACCGGCGATCACGTGCTGGTCGTGCACCACGCGTTCCGGCCGGAGGGGGCGGTGCAGATCCTCGAGGTGGGCGCGAGCGTCCCGTGGCACACCTGTGCGCTGGGCAAAGCGATGGTGGCGTTCCTGCCCGAGGAGCGCCAGGCGGAGTTGCTCGCCGGGCCGCTGCCGCCGCTCACCGGCCGGAGTCTCGCCGATCCGGCCGCGCTGAACGAGCAGCTGGAGCGGGTGCGCTCCGCCGGCTACGCGCTGGAGGACCAGGAGTCCACGCTCGGTGACGCCGGGATCGCCGCGCCGGTGTTCGACAGGTCGGGGCTCGCCGGCGCGATCGGGGTGGTCGGCCCGGTCGAGCGGCTGCTGGAGGACGGGCGGAACCAGGACCTGGCCGTCAAGGTGCGGGAAGTGGCCCGCCAGCTGTCCCGTGAGCTGGGGGCCGGCCGCGCTCCGCTCGCTCGCGCGCTCGCCTGACGTCAGGCCTCTTGACAGTGACCTGGGCCACGCTTACCTTCCTCTCGTTCAGTAATAACGAACGCCGTTCAGCAAATCGGACTCTGGTTCCCCGCTGAGGAGGTGAGCGCCCGCATTGCCGCGGGCGTCCCACATGGCTGACACATCCCCCCTGGCAAACACATTCCCCCAGGCATTGATCGCCGAGGTTCTCGGCACCGCGACGCTGGTCTTCATCGGCGTCGGATCCGTTCCCGCGACGCTGATCGTGGGCGGCGACGCCCCGTTCACCATGGCCCAGCTGGGCATGATCTCCCTGGCCTTCGCGTTCGCCGTGATCGCGATGGTCCACACGATCGGCCACGTCTCGGGCTGCCAGATCAACCCGGCCGTCACGCTCGCGCTGGCCGCGACCGGGCGGATGCCGTGGCGGCAGGTACCCGGTTATCTCGCCGCGCAACTCGCGGGCGCGACGCTGGGCGCGTTCGCCATCATCGGCGTGCTCGGCCACAAAGCCGTCGACGTCGGACTCGGCATCGCCTCCTACAGCGCCGAAGTCGGTCCGGGCCAGGCGTTCGTCGCGGAAGCGATCGGCACCTTCCTGCTCGTGCTGGTGGTGTTCGGCGCGATCGACAAGCGGGCGCCACAGGGCTTCGCGGGTGTGGCCATCGGACTGGCGGTGTTCGCGATCATCATCCCGATCGCCCCGGCCACCGGCGCCTCGATCAACCCCGCTCGCACGTTCGGCCCGATGCTCACCGGACAGCTGTTCGGCGGGACCGTCCACTGGGAACAGCTGCCCGTCTACCTGGCCGCCGAGATCGCGGGCGGGATCGCCGCCGCGGCTGTCTACCACCTCATCGCCACCACGCGGAGTGTCGCCGAGCAGCCGGCGCCGGTTCAGGCCGAAGGAGTCCTGTCGTGAAGAAGCTCATCAACACACCCGAGTCCGTGCTGACCGACGCGCTGGCCGGCATCGCGGCCTTCCACCCCGAGCTCCGGGTGGACAGCGACAGCCGGATCATCGTGCGCGCCGACGCACCCAGAACGGGGAAGGTCGCGCTGGTGTCCGGCGGCGGCTCCGGCCACGAGCCGCTGCACGGCGGGTTCGTCGGCCCCGGCATGCTCGACGCCGCGGTTCCCGGCGAGGTCTTCACCTCCCCGGTGCCCGACCAGATCCTGGCCGCGGCCAAGGCCGTCGACGGTGGCGCCGGCGTGCTGTTCGTGGTCAAGAACTACACCGGCGACGTGATGAACTTCCAGCTCGCCGCCGAACTGGCGGCTGACGAGGGCCTCACCGTGCGCACCGTGCTGGTCGACGACGACGTGGCCGTGCAGGACTCCACCTGGACCGCGGGCCGGCGTGGCACCGGCGCGACGGTGTTCGTGGAGAAGATCGCCGGTGCGCTCGCCGACCGGGGTGCGGACCTGGACAAGGTCGCCGAGATGGCGGAGAAGGTCAACGCGGCGTCGCGGTCGTTCGCGATCGCGCTCACCGCCTGCACCACGCCGTCGGCCGGGCGTCCTGGCTTCGACCTGCCGGAGGACGAGATCGAGATCGGCGTGGGCATCCACGGCGAACCCGGCCGCAGCCGCGGCAAGCTCCGGCCCGCCGAGGAACTCGTCGGCCTCGCGATGGACGCGATCCTGGCCGACCAGCCCTTGACCGCGGGCGAGAAGGCCATCGTGATGATCAACGGCCTCGGCGGCACACCGCTGATCGAGCTCTACGTGGTGGCGGCCGAGGTCGCCGCGGTGCTCGCCGCGCAGGACGTGCGCATCGGCGCGAGCCTGGTCGGCAACTACGTGACCAGCCTGGACATGGCGGGTGTGTCGATCACCGTCTGCCGGGCCGATGACGAGATGCTCGACCTCTGGGCGGCGCCGGTGGCGACGGCGGGACTGCGGTGGGGCAGTTGATGACGCAGGATCAGCCCACCGGGCACGATGGCGGCATTGCCGTCCGAGTCGAGGAGGATCCGGTGGACACGGTGGACACGGTGGACACGGCCACGGCCAGTGCGTGGATCCGGGCCGTCGCGGCGGCCGTCGAGGAGCATCGCGACCAGCTCACCCAGCTCGACGCCGCGATCGGCGACGCGGACCACGGCGCCAACATGTCCCGCGGCTTCACCGCCGTCGTCGCGGCGCTCGCGGAGTTCGAGCCGGTCACGGTCGGCGATGTCCTGGTCAAGACCGGCAGCACGCTCATGTCCACTGTGGGCGGTGCGTCAGGTCCGTTGTACGGCACGGCATTCCGTGCCGCGGGCAAGGCGCTGACCGGCCCGACGGCGTCGCCGGAGCAGCTCGTCGCGGCTCTGCACGCCGCCACGGCCGCCGTCACCCAGCTCGGTGCGGCCACCCTCGGCGACAAGACGATGCTCGACGCGCTGGCGCCGGCGGTCACGGCGCTTGAGGAGGCCGTCTTCCACGGCGCGGATCTGAGTGCGGCGGCCGCGGCCGCCGCGAAGGCGGCCGAGGACGGTGCGCACTCCACCATCCCGTTGCAAGCCCGCAAAGGCCGGGCGTCCTACCTCGGTCCGCGCAGCATCGGGCACCAGGACCCAGGGGCGGCGTCCACCGCGTTGATCTTCACCGCGCTGGCCGGGGTGGTGGCCGCCAGATGAACCAGCTGCGTTTCTCCGGGCGGGCGGCCAGTCCCGGCACGGCCGTCGGCGTGCTGCACCGCACGGACCGGCCACTCCCCACCGCGTTGCCCTGGAACGGCATCGGCAATCCCGCCACCCAGATCACCGAGGCGTTCCAGGGCGTCGCCGCGGACCTGCTGTCCACATCGGAGCGACTGCGTGCGGCCGACCGCGCGGAGGACGCCGACATCCTCGAAGTCATCAGCTATCTGGCGATGGACACCGATCTGCGGGCACTGGCCGTCCAGCACGCCGAGAGCAGCCTGCCGCTGGCACTGGCCGTGCAGCGGGCGGTGGATCATCACGCCGAGGCGCTGGCGGCGTTACCCGATCCGACGCTCGCCGAACGCGCGGCGGACGTCCGTCAGGTCGGTAAACGCGTGATCGCCCGGTTGCACGGTCATGACCACGACCTGGACACCGACGGCCCGGTGGTGCTGATGGCCGGCGAGATCGGCGCGGCCGACCTGCTCGAGCGGGCGGGCACGGTGGCCGCGGCGGTCTCCGTCACCGGCGGGTTCAACTCCCACGCCGCGATCGTGGCGCGCTCGCTGGGCATCCCGTTGCTCGTCGGCGTCGACCCGAGGGTGCTCGACCACTCCGACGGCGCACCCGTCGCCGTCGACGGCGGGTACGGCAAGATCGTCATCAACCCGAGCCCCGCCGAGCAGGCCGCCGCGGCCGAGGCGATGCGGGCCGCCCGCCAACGCCGGGAAGCCCTTGCCGCGGAACGGCATCTGCCCGCGCAGACGCGGGACGGCCACACGGTCACCTTGCGCGCCAACATAGCCACCACCGTCGAGGCGCGCGCCGCGATCACCGCCAACGCCGACGGCGTCGGCCTGCTGCGCACCGAGCTCCCGTTCCTCGACGCCGTCGAATGGCCCAGCGAGGCGCAGCACAGCGGCGTGCTCCGGCCCGTGCTGCGCGCGCTGGCCGGCCGACCGGTCACCGTGCGGACCCTCGACTACGCCGACGACAAGCTGCCGCCGTTCCTGTCCGGGGGCCCAACCGGCCGGTTGGGCAGGGGCCTACCGCTCATGCTCGCCGATCCCGACGCGTTCGCACGCCAGTTCCGGGCCATCCTCGCGACTGCGGACGGTGGTGACGTCCGCATCATGATCCCGATGGTGGCGACTCCGGGTGAGCTGGACGCCTGCCGCCACATCCTCAACCGCGTCGCACACGATCTCGGCGTCGCGCCACCACCGCTGGGCGCGATGATCGAACTCCCCGAAGCCGTCGCCGCGGCCGACGACATCGCCGCCCGCGCCGACTTCCTGTCCATCGGCAGCAACGACCTCACCGGTCAGATCCTGGGCCTGGATCGCCGCGATCCCGCGCTGACACCGCAACTCGCCGCACACCCGGCCGTGTTGCGCGCCATCGCCGACACCATTGCCGCGGCACACCGCCGACATCAACGTGTGTCCGTGTGCGGCGACGCCGCCGCGCACCCGCTCGTCGTGCCGCTGCTGATCGGTCTCGGCTGCGACGTGCTGTCGACCGCGCCGGCCCACCTCGACCAGGTGCGCGCCATCATCCGCCGCCTCGACCACACGACGTGCGCGAGCATCGCGCACCACGCCCTCGGCCTCACCACTGCCGACCAGGTGTGGGAAGCCGTCCGTGAACACTGCAGCCCGCGAATTCCCTGACCACACAAGGAAACTGGGCTTCGGTCTCTCGGCGGTGGTCGCGGCTGGACCGTCCGGAGGTCGCGGCGTCGGCGTCGAACACGCCGGCACCGTGCACAGGCTGTCCCGACCAGCCGGACCGTGCATAACGGGGCAAGCCAGGCGTGCACACGCGCAATCAGCACGCACGACTTCGCCAGGACCCTGAACCCAAGATCACCCAGCACTTCCTGTTGCCAACCGGCTGGCGCGCCACGCCACGCGGCGACGGCCGGTTCCGGAGCCGGTTGGGTGTGGTCAGCGGCGATGTGATGAAGAGTTGGTGGTACTTGCAGACGCGAGCAGAGCCAACGCCTGGGAAGCAACCGTCTAGCTGCCCCACGGACGCAGGCGCGGCAGCCAGCCGGGCACGGCGGCGCGGTACGTGTCGTACTGGTCGCCGAACTGGCGGTGCAGAGCCGGTTCCTCGTGCCAGCGCACCATCGCGGTGAACGCCACCGTCACGACGGCGGCGTAGACGAGCAGGATCAGCTGTCCCAGCACGAGTGCCTGGCCGATGATCAGCGACAGCACGGCGAGGTACATCGGGTTGCGGACGTAGCGGTAGAACCCGCCCACCACCAGGCGATCGGGCGGTGCGACCGGCGCCGGCGTGCCCAGACCCTCCGCCGCGAACCGCGCGAACGAGGAGATCAGCACCGCGAGTGCGGGCACCAGCAGGACCGCTCCGGCGATCCGCAGCGGTGGCCAGAACGGCTCCACCCGCCACCGGGTCAGCAGCCACGGCACGAGCCCGGCCACGCCGCCGGGCGCCAGCACGAAGAACGCGGCCGAGCCGAGTAACGCCTGTCGCCTCTCCATGGCGTACACCCTTACCCGCTTCGGCCCACTGCGGGTAGCTCTACAGCGAACCATTGGCCCCTGATTCACCTGGTCGGGCTACGGCATGAGTCACGAACGGGTTCGGCGCGTGAACGGTCAGGAATCAAGAAGCACCGCTGGTGGACCGGCGCCTAGCGTTTCCGGCATGACCTCAATCGACGCCATCACCCTCGAAGTCTCCGACCTCGCCGCCGCGGAAAGCTTCTACGCCAAGGCTTTCGGCCTCGGCTCCCGGCTCCGCCTGCGAGAGGCCCGGGAATCCAGCACCGGATTCCGCGGCTTCACCTTGTCTCTCACCGTGTCCCAGCCCGCCGACGTCAACGCGCTGATCGGGTCCGCGGTGGATGCCGGTGCGACCGTGCTGAAGCCCGCCGCGAAGTCCATGTGGGGCTACGGCGGCGTGGTGCAGGCTCCGGACGGCGCGATCTGGAAGGTCGCGACGTCGGCGAAGAAGGACACCGGGCCGGCCACGGGGAAGATCGACTCGATCGTGCTGCTGCTGGGCTCCACCGACGTGGCCGCGAGCCGCAAGTGCTACCTCGACCAGGGCTTCACCGTGGCGAAGAGCTTCGGCCGCATGTACGTGGAGTTCGCTTCGGCCGGTGACGTGAAGCTGGGCCTGTACCGGCGGCGCGCTCTCGCCAAGGACGCCGGGGTGGCGCCGGAAGGTTCCGGATCGCACCGGATCGTCGTGAACGGTGCCTCGCAGTTCACCGACCCCGACGGCTTCGCCTGGGCCGGGTCAGGGCAGGCGGGCGGCCAGCTCGGCGCGTGAGCTGATGCCGAGCTTCGTGTACACCTTGCGCAGGTGGTACTCGATGGTCTTCGGGCTCAGGAACAACGCCGCGGCGACCTCACGGGTGGTCTTGCCCTCGGCGAGCAGCAACGACACCTGCAACTCCTGCGGGGTCAGGGTTTCGCCCGGTGCGCGCCGCTGGATCGTCTCGCCGGTGGCGCCCAGCTCGATCGCGGCGAGGTCGGCCCACCGGACCGCTCGCAGGTTCTCGAACGTCTCGAGCGCGGCGTGCAGGTGCGGCCGGGCGTCGGCTCGCCGCCGGGCGCGGCGCAGGCGGGCACCGTAGGCGAGCCGGGTCCGCGCGGTCTCGAAGTCGTCCAGCGTCCGCGCGTGGAACTCCAGCGACGCCTCGAAGTGCTCGTCGATGTCCTTGCTGAGCATGCCGATCGCGCGCTCGGCCCGCCCCATCGCCCACGGCTGGCCCTTCGCGGTCGCCTCGTCCCGGTAGCGGTCGGCGATCTCGTGGGCGTCCTCGTGCCTGCCCAGCCTCACCAGCGCGTCGGTCAGCTCCGGTGCGGGGGACAGGTCCGGGTCGGTGAGCTGGAGCTCGTCCAGCAACCCGGCGAGCTCTTCCAGCTGTGCCAAGGCTTTCCGCGCGTTGCCCAGGCCGAGTTCGAGCTCTCCCAACGCGAACAACGACCACACCCGGCCGATGTGGATGTCGCGGGTGCGGCAGATCGGCAGTGCCTCGGCGACGAGCCCGCGGCACTGCTCCTCGTCGCCGAGCCGGGCCCGCAGCCACGCCAGCCCGGCCAGGCTCATCGCGAGGTCGGTCTCCTGCCCGGTCTCCCGCGCCAGCCGGGCCGCCTCGTCGTAGGTCGCCTCGGCACGCACCCACTGGTTCGTGGTGGCCTCGTCCCTGGCGACGTGGAACAGCAACGACGGCAGCGTCCCCACGGCCGCTTCCGCCCGCACCTCGCCGACGATGCGCCGCAGTTCCGCTCCCGAGGAGGCCTCGCGCAGGAACATGGGGCCGATCATCAGCCACGACAACCGGTTCCGGTCCGCCTGCAGCAGACCGGAGGCGGCGAGCAGGTCGACGGCGGCGCGGATCTGCCCGGCGCCACCGCGGTTGGCGAGTATTCGGGCACAGCCCGCCGCCATCTGGCCGATTCCCCGCGCCCGCGGGGTCACCACGCGGTCGAGCAGCGCCTCGATCTCGTGTGCCAGCAAGACCCCGGTCGTGGTGTCGCCGAGGTAGAAGCAGGCGTTCACCGCGTCGGCCAGCAGCACCACGCTGTCGTCGGCGCTGCCGGACCGATGGGCGGCCGCGCGGCTGAAGTCGCGGGCCTCGGTCAGCGAGCCGGTGCGGGCCGCGATCGCGCCGCGCAGTTCGAGTGCGTCGTCCCGGCCGGCCTCGTCGAGCAACGCGATGGCGCGCGACGTGGTGCCGGCCAGCCACGCCGACTCCGCTGCCGCCACGCACAGCTCGCCGTGCCGTTGGACGTCCGGGCTCAGCCGCGCGGCCCGTTCGTAAGCAGCGGCGGCGACGTCGTGCGCACTCCGTTCCTTCGCGCGCACGGCCGCTTGAACGAGATGATCGGCGACACGGGCGTCCGGTCCCAGTGTCGCCTCGGCGAGGTGCCAGGCGTGCCGGTCGGGGTCGTGCGGGCCGAACGTGTCCGCGACGGCGCGGTGGATCGCCCTGCGCTGGGCAGGCGCGGCGTCCCCGTAGACCGCCGCGCGGATCAGCGGATGACGGAACTCGACGCGGCCGTCGGTGATCTGGACGAGCTCGGCGTTCTCCGCCTCGGTCAGCGCGTCGACGTGGATGCCCAGCAGTCCGCACGCCCCGGCGACCACGCGCAGATCGTTGCCCGCCACCGACGCCACGGTCAGCGCCGCGCGGCCGGCCTCGCTGAGCGACCGCGCCTGCTCGGCGAACTCGTGGGCGAGCGTCGCGGACACGGGCAGCGGAGTCTCGGGTGAGACGTGGTCGAGCCGGTGCCCGGCCAGTTCGATCAGCGCGAGCGGGTTCCCTGCGGTGGCCTTGTGGAGGCGAGCGACGAGATCGGGCGAGACGGTCCCGTTGGAGCGGTTCGAGACCAGCTCTCCCGCGGCGGCGAGATCGATGCCGGACAACGGCAGCGCGGGCAGCCCGGGATCGGCGTCCCGTGAGGTGGCCAGCAGGACGATCGGATCCGCCGCGAGCCTGCGGGCCGCGAACGCCAGCGCGTCGGCGGAAGGCCGGTCGAACAGGTGCAGGTCGTCGAGCAGCACGGCGATCGGCCGCGTTTCGGCGAACCGGCAGAGCAGGCTCAGCGTGGCGGCCCCGACCGCGAACCGGTCACCCGCGGTGCCGGGGTGCAACGCGAGTGCCACGGACAGCGCTTGTGCCTGGGGCGCCGGGATCTCGTCGAGCCGGTCGAGCGCGGGCCGCAGGACCTGGTGCAGGGCACCGAAAGGGATCTCCCGCTCGGGTTCGCTGCCGGCCACCCACAACACGGTCATGCCGGTGGCGCTCTCGGCTGCCTTGCGCAGCAACGCGGTCTTGCCGACGCCGGGCTCACCGGTGAGGGCGAGGACGCCACCGCGCCCGATCCGGGCGCTCGCGACGAGCCGCTCGATCTGTCGACGCTCGGACTCGCGTCCCATCAGCACATCGGGGAGTGTAAGCAGCGCTCCGGCACTAGGTGGGGCACCTGATGCGACTGACCTGTTGGCGCTCATACGTTCCGACCCTCACAGGAGGGCAGGGCAGATGACCACGACAAGACCCGAGGTCGACACCGACAAGCTGATGCAGTTCGTGTTCCGCGCGGTCGACGAGGTGGGGGCCACGCTGAACGCCGCGCTCGTCGTCATGGGCGACAAGCTCGGCTACTACCGCGCGATGGCGTCCGGCGAGCCGATCAGCGCCGCCGAGCTGGCCGACCGCAGTGGCACCGCCGAGCCGTACGTGCGCGAATGGCTCAACGCCCAGGCTGCCGGGGGATACGTGACGTACGACCCCGGGACCAGCAGCTATGCGCTGCCGATCGAACACGCGGTGGCGTTGACGGTCGAGAACAGCCCCGCGTTCCTGCCCGGCATGTTCCAGATCGCGCTGGGCACCGTGCACGACGCCGGACGTGTGCTCGACGCGGCCCGCAGCGGGTCCGGGGTCGGCTGGCACGAGCACAACACGGACGTGCACGTGGGCTGCGAGCGGTTCTTCCGGCCCAACTACGAGGCCAACCTGATCGAGAGCTGGCTGCCCGCGCTGGACGGCGTGACCGCGAAGCTGCGCGCCGGCGCCAGGGTCGCGGACGTCGGCTGCGGGCACGGGGCATCAACGATCCTGATGGCTCAGGCGTTCCCGAACTCCACCTTCACCGGGTCCGACTACCACCCCGAGTCGATCCGGGTGGCGCGCGAACGGGCGGCGGCCGCCGGAGTCGGTGACCGCGTGACGTTCGAGGTGGCGTCCGCGAAGGACTTCGGCGGCACGGGCTACGACCTCGTGACGATGTTCGACTGCCTGCACGACATGGGCGACCCGGTCGGGGCCGCGCGGCACGTCCGGGACGCGGTGGCTGCCGAAGGCACCTGGATGATCGTCGAGCCGATGGCCGGGGACCACGTCGAGGACAACCTCAACCCCGTGGGCCGCACTTACTACGGCTTCTCGACGCTGCTGTGCACGCCTGCCTCCCTGTCGCAGGACGTCGGGCTCGCGCTGGGCACGCAGGCCGGGCCCGCGCGCATCCGGGACGTGGCGGTCGCGGGCGGGTTCACCCGGTTCGCCGGGGTGGCCGCGACGCCGTTCAACCAGGTGCTCGAAGTCCGGCCGTGACAGCCGAGCCGCGCCCGGTCCGCGAGGCCGACGAAACCGGGTTCGCCGAGCGGGCCGGGGTGCGGCTCGCGTTCCGCGTCTACGACAACCCGGGCAGGCCAACGGTTCTGCTGATGCCGACGTGGTCGATCGTGCCGTCGCTGCACTGGAAGGCGCAGGTGCCGTACCTCGCGCGGCACTTCCGGGTGGTCACGTTCGACGGCCGCGGCTCCGGCTCCTCGGATCGCCCGGTCGGCGGCGAGTCCTATGTGGACGCTGAGTGCGCCGCGGACGCCATCGCGGTCATGGACGCCACGGGGACCGGCAGTGCCGTGCTGGTGGCGTTGTCGCGCGGCGATGCGTGGTCGGTGCTGACGGCAGCGCACCACCCGGACCGGGTCACCGGCATCGTCGCCATCGCGCCGGCCAGCGCTTCGCTCATCGGCACGCTGGTCCAGGAGAAGCAGGCCTGGGAGTCGGCCGAGGGCGGGATCCAGTACAACCGGCACCACTGGCTGAACGGCGGCTACGACGAGTTCGTCGACTGGTTCTTCGCCAGGATGTTCTCGGAACCGCACTCCACCAAGCAGATCGAGGACGGTGTGCGGTGGGCGCGGCAGATCTCGCCCGCCACGCTGGCCGACACGACTGACGGGCGGCTCGGCTCGGAGTCCATTGAGGACAGTTGCCGGGCGGTGCGATGTCCCGTGCTGGTAATTCACGGAACCGAGGACCGCGTCCGCCCGCACGCGATCGGAGAACGGCTCGCCGAGCTGACCGGCGGTTCGCTGGTGCTGGTCGAGGGCTCCGGGCACGGCGTGCACGCGCGGGACCCGGTGCGGATCAACCTGCTGATCAAGGAGTTCGTCGACCGAGTGCATCCCACGGCGAGCCGCACCAGGTCGTCGAGGCCGATCAGCAGGCCGCCCCGCGCGTTGTACCTGAGCTCGCCGATCGGTCTCGGTCACGCCCGGCGCGACCTCGCGATCGCGTCCGAGCTGCGCAAGCTGCGGCCGGAGCTGCAGATCGACTGGCTCGCCCAGCACCCGGTCACCGAGATGCTCGGCCGCGCGGGCGAGCGGATCCACCCGGCGTCGGCGTGGCTCGCCACCGAGTCGGCGCACGTGGAGGACGACGCGGGCGAGCACGACCTGCACGTGTTCGAGACGTTCCGCCGGCTGGACGCGGTGCTGGTCAACAACTTCATGGTGTTCGACGAGGCCGTCGAGGGGTACGACCTGGTCATCGGCGACGAGGCGTGGGAGGTCGACCACTTCCTGCACGAGAACCCGCGGCTGAAGCGGAGCCCGTTCGCGTGGCTGACGGACTTCGTCGGCTGGCTCCCGATGCCCGGCGGTGGTGCGCGCGAGGAACGCCTGACCGCCGACTACAACCTGGAGATGATCGAGCAACGGGCCCGGTTGCGGCGGGTGCGGGACAGGTCGGTGTTCGTCGGCGACCCGGACGACGTGGTGCCGCTGCCATTCGGGCCCGGTCTGCCGGCGATCCGCGAGTGGACTCTGGAGAACTTCGACTTCTCCGGCTACGTCACGGGATTCGACCCGCCGGACGAGGGCGAGCGCGAGGCGTTGCGGCGCAGGATCGGTGTCCGGCCGGACGAGAAGCTGTGCGTGGTCACGGTCGGCGGTTCGGGGGTGGGGGAGTCACTGCTGCGGCGGGTGCTCGACGCCGTGCCTCTCGCGCGAAAGCTGGTGCCGGGCTTGAGGTTCCTCGTCGTCACCGGGCCGCGCATCGATCCGTCGTCGCTGGGCCGCGACCGGGACGTGGAGGTGCGCGGGTACCTGCCGGACCTGCACCGCTATCTCGGCGCCTGCGACCTGGCGGTGGTGCAGGGCGGGCTGACCACCTGCATGGAGCTGACGGCTGCCCGGCGTCCGTTCATCTACGTGCCGTTGCGGAACCACTTCGAGCAGAACTTCCACGTCCGGCACCGGCTCGAACGGTATGGCGCGGGCCGGTGCACGACCTACGAGCAGGTGGTGGATCGGGAGGTCCTGGCCGCCGCGATGGCCGAGGAGATCGGGCGCTCGCCGTCCTACCGCCCGGTCGAGTCCGATGGCGCTTCCCGTGCGGCCGCGTTGCTCGCCGACCTGATCTAGCAAACTGGCCCAGGTCGCGCCCGTAGCACTTTCGTAAGCCCTGGGAGCAGGCATGGCGTGCACCATCATCTGATGGACTACAGCGACCTCAAAGCCGTCTTCATCAACTGCACGCTCAAGCGGTCCCCCGACCGCAGCCACACCGAGGGTCTGGTCGACATCAGTCGCGCGATCATGGAGAAGCAGGGTGTCGGGGTCGAGGTGATCCGCGCGATCGACCACGACATCGCCACCGGAGTGTGGCCCGACATGAGAGAGCACGGCTGGGCCACCGACGCCTGGCCGGAGATCTACGCACGGGTGATGGCCGCCGACATCCTGGTGATCGCGGGCCCGATCTGGCTGGGCGACAACAGTTCCGTGACCAAACAGGTGATCGAACGGCTCTACGCCTGCTCGCACCTGCTCAACGACGCCGGGCAGTACGCCTACTACGGCCGGGTCGGCGGATGCCTGATCACCGGCAACGAGGACGGCGTGAAGCACTGCGCGATGAACGTCCTGTACAGCCTGCAGCACCTCGGCTACACCATCCCGCCGCAGACCGACGCGGGCTGGATCGGCCCCGCCGGGCCCGGACCGTCCTACCTGGACCCGGGATCCGGCGGGCCGGAGAACGACTTCACCAACCGCAACACCACGTTCATGACGTGGAACCTGCTGCACCTGGCCAGGATGTTGAAGGACGCGGGGGGCATCCCCGCGCACGGCAACCAGCGCGCCGGCTGGGACGCGGGCTGCCGGTACGACTTCGACAACCCGGAGTACCGCTAGTCGTGCGCCACAATGTCGTTCATGGCAGATCCCGGACCCAGACCGCTGACCACGCGGGCGATCGTGCTCGGCGGCCTCGCGGTGCTGGCGGTCGGCGGACTGATGCTGACCCTGCTGCTCACCCTGTACGGCGGCGGGTCACCTCAGGACCAGGCGCACCTGGACGCCGTCCGGACCGCGGGCACGATCGTGGTGGGCACCGGGGGAGCGGTCGCGCTGTTGCTCGCCGCGCGCCGGCAACGGTCGGCCGAGCTGACGTTGAAGCATCAGCAGGAGACCGCGCGCCAGGCCGAGCACGACGCGATCGAGCGCCGCATCACCGACCTGTACACGAAGGCGGCGGACCAGCTCGGCAGCGACAAGGCGCCCGTTCGCCTCGCCGGCCTCTACGCCCTCGAACGCCTCGGCGTGGCCAACGCCGAGCAGCGGCGGACGATCATCAACGTCATCTGCGCCTACCTGCGCATGCCGTTCGTGGACGACCGTGAAGAGGCGCAGGTGCGGATCACCGCGCTGCGCATCCTGCACGCCCACCGGCGCGGCGACCAGCACTTCTGGAGCGTGTCGATCGACCTCGACGGCGCGAACCTGGCCGGGTCGCGGCTGCCGCGCTCGAAGTTCGCGTGGGCGACCTTCGAAGGCGCCGACCTCAGCCGCGTCGACTTCACCGGCAGTGACCTGTCGAACGCCGACCTGACCCACGCGACGCTCGTCGACGCCGATTTCACCGGGGTCGACCTGAGCGGTGCCAGGCTCGACCACGCCGACCTGACCGGCATCGTGCTCAAGGACGCGGTGTGGAACGAGGAGACGGTGTGGCCCGGACCGGGTGGCCCGCCGGTCAGCTGAACTCGACCAGGTACGCGAGGACGGCGACCACCCGGCGGTGCTCCTCGACCGCGCGCTAGGTGCAGGTAGCGTTCGAGCCTCTTCGCTCGCGTGCCGTGCCCAGGTGGGTGCCGATCGCCGCGCTCACGATCGTGATCCCCGGCAACGGCCTGGCCGGGTTGCTGACCAGCATCCCGATGGCGGCAGGGGATCGGGCTGGGTTACTGCGCCTGGCGGTCGTCGGCCGCGGCGGTCTGAGTGAGCACGGCGACGGTTTGTTCCAGCCCGCGCTGCACCTCGTCGTCGTCCGCCTCACGGACGCTGTGCAGGCTCACCGTGATCCGCGACCGGCCGGGCGACAGCTCGTCGATCTGCAGCTCGCCGTGGTAGTCGTCCGGGCCCTCCGCACCCCACTCGAGCCGGCGGTGCGTGGCGTCCGGACGCACCCACGCCTCGGCGTCCACGTGGTGGCCGTGCACCTCGGCCTCCACGTGGACCTGTTCGCCGCCCTCGGGCTCGGCGGCGGTCATCTGCGGGAAGTAGCGCGGCAGGTTGCGGGGCTCGGCGAGGAAACCGAACAGCGTGTCGGCCGCGATGTCCGCCTCAGCTGTGTGCGTGTACGTCGTCATGGCGCTCGGGGTACCCGGCCGGGCGGCCCACCAACACGTCCCGGGTCCGCGCCAGCTGCTCGTGCCAGCCGCGCTGATCACGGCGGAACACCGGCACCACGAAGGCCCCGGCCACGAACAACACCACGACGACGAGGTCGACCGGGCCGAAGCCGATCATCGGCGACAGGACGACCGCGTAGGTCACGAACCCCGTGACGCCCAGCAGTTCCCGCAAAAGCAGCCGGGCCGGGTTGGCACGAGAGCCGTCCAAGGCGCGAACCCGGTAGTCCAGCAGCACTCCGCCGACCGTCATCCCGTTCGCCGCGGCGGGAAGCAGGACGCGGAACACCACGAGCAGGCTGATGGCCCAGCGCGGATCGGGCAGCAGCTTGGCGGCCACGATCACCAGCACGAGCTCGGCGATCAGCCCGAGCAGCCGGCGTGGCAAGGAAACGGTGCCGAGAGGCGAGGTCGAGTCCTGCGAGGACGGCAGCCGGGGCACCACGAGCGCGACCGGTGCCAGCATCCAGCCCAGCAGTGCGCCGAAGGTGTTCGACATCAGGTCGTCGACGTCGGCGATCCGGTACGGGCACGGGTAGTAGCCGAAGTTCCCGGTGTACTGCACCACTTCCACGGCCAGCGAAACACCGAGACCGATGGCGATGACGGCGAGCGGGCCCTTGCCGTAAGCCTTGCGGAGCACCACTCCCAGCGGCACGAACAGCACGACGTTGAACAGCTGCTGCAGGAACGCCTGCGACCGCACCATCGCCACGATGCCGGAACGCCCGTACGCCGCCATGTTGTTGTTCATGTCGGTGACCCACTGGAACGGCACGGTGGACAGCATCTGGTCGCCCTGGCACACCTGCGACCGGTCCGGGAACGGCAGGAAGATCAACGCCAGCGCCACTAGTCCGTAGAGCAGCAGGCCGTACAGCACGAACGCCCGGCGCGGCTCTACCCGCCCGAAACGCCAGTAGTGCAATGCGACCAGGGGAATGAGCACCATCAACCCGATGCCCACGAACGCCAGGAAGCCGGTCCGTGCGGTTTCCCAGTACGACGCCATCATGAGCCGTCCAATGCCCGTGGCATCACCATTCCAAACCACGGCCGCGAAAGTTGCGTCTTACGGACGCAGCGGGCGCGGCCGGTCAGTCCCCACAGGCACGCGGGGACTGACCAGTGTCACCTAGGGCGTGACCTTCGCGTTGGTCAGCCCCTTCTTCGCGCCCGTCACCGTGTTGGACGCGTGGACGACGTTGGGCTTGCTCGTGCACTGCGACAACGTCGTGATCTTGATCGCGTACTCGCCGGACCCGCCGAGGTCGGACTTGTTGTTCTTCCAGGTGTTGCCGCACCCGCTCGCGCTGCCGGTGATCTGGTGCGTCTCGTACCCGTTGGCCAGCGTGCCGGGCTTGCGGAACGTGCCGGTGTTGCCGTCGAACAGGTAGCCGGAGCCCTTCACGTCCACCCACGAGTCTGCGGAGTGCTCACCCGAGATCCCGCTGCCGTTGAAGGTGTTGCCGCGGATCACGCCGCCGGCCGTGCCCTCCTTGATGTCGATGTGCTCGGCGGTGACGTTCGGGCCGATGGTGTTGTTCAGCACCTGGACCCGGTCGGACTTGTCGATGCCCCCGCTGTTGCCGTGACACTCCCAGTTGGACTCGGCCGATCCGATGTAGACACCTTCGCCGTACCCGGTCTGCACCAGGCCGGTGTCGGTGACCTTGGAGTTGCGGATGACGCTGTCGGCCGAGGACTTCCGGAAGTGCACGCCCTCCTCGTCGACGTGGTGCACAGTCACGTGATCGATCACCGTGTGGTGCGAGTTGTCCGCGACGATGCCCTTCTTGGACTGCGCGACCGTGAACCCGGTGAGGTTCCAGTACGGCGCGTTGACCAGCCAGAGCCCGTAGCCGGAGTCGAACCCCGGTGCGGGCGCTGGGCAGTCCGGCGGGTCACCGGCCGGGCCGTCGTTGATCAGCACCGCGGTCGCCGGGCCGGTCAGCGTGATCGGCTTGGCGGACGTGCCGGCCTTCTGCGTCAGGAACGCACCGTGGTACGTGCCCACCGCGAGCGAGATCGTCTGGCCGGGTGTCGCGGCGGCCAGGGCCGCCTTCAGCTGGGCCGCGGTCGAGACGTTGACCGTGTCCGCGGCGAGTGCGGTGGGCGTCCACTGCGTCGCCAACGCGACCGCGGCGGCGAATGCCCAATACTTGTTGGTGGACAAGGAAACCTCCGAAGCTGGGTAGAGGGACGGAGGTCAGGGAGCGACGAAGTTGCCCGACAGGATGATCAGCACCTGCAGCGTGATCCCCGTGCCGTAGTAGTCGTTCTTGTCCGGGCTGAACTTGGTGATCTGCGTGAACAGCTTGTCGAGCCACGCCTGGCTGCCGGGGTCGGTCATCGCGGCCACGGCGAACGGCGCGGTGAAGCACGGGTGCTGGCCCGACTCGGTCGCGGAGCCGCTCAGCTTGTAACCGGAACCGATCTTGGCCGGGTCACCGCCGGTCTTGGTCTGGATCCACGAGTTCATCTTGCGGACCTGAGCCTTCGCCGCGCTGCCCTCCGCGGTGATCGCGTCCGCGCCGAGCCGCCACGGGTCGCGGCACGCGTTCCAGCTGTAGGCGCCGTCGTAGGAGCCTTCCAGGAAGTTCGCCGGCGCGGGCTTCGGGGTGCTGTTGGTGTTCACCACGAAGTCGGGCAGCAGACCGGTCGAGCTCGCGTACTGCGACTGCAGCTTGGTGACGGCGTTCTCCGAGGTGCTCAGCACGCTCGACCAGGTCGAGTCACCGGTCGCCTTGGCGAACGCCCGGAAGTGGCCCGGCATCCAGTCCGAGGTGCGCGAGCTGGTGTTGTACTTGCCCTCGTTGCCCCAGTCGCCGAGCAGCAGGAACTTCGTGCTGCCGTTGAGCTCGGACTTCTTGATGGCGTTGATGATCCGCTTGGCCTCGGCCAGGTAGTTCACCGAACCCGAGGACCCCCACACCTTGTCCGCGATCAGCAGCCCGTACGCGATCTCCAGGTCGCCATCGGTCGCGGAGTCGCCGCCGTTGACGCTCTTGCAGTTCGAGTCCTGCTCGGCCGCGTGCAGGTCCTTGTTGTTGACCGACGGGTGCGCCTTCACGAACTTCAGGATGCCGTCGAAGATCGCCCGCGCCTGGGTGTCCTTGCTCCCCATCATCGCCGCGATCGTCATGCCGTAACCCTCGCCCTCGGCGACGTAGGCGTGGTCGGCGTCCTTCGAAAGCACGGCATAAGTACCGGAACCGCACTTGGTGCTCAGGAAGTTGGTCTTCCAGAAGTTCCAGTACTTCATCAGCGCCGCGTCCTGCGTGGCCTGGTCGGCCGACGGGCGCAGCGTGCCGGGGACGTAGGGGGTGGCGGCCTGGGCCGCGATCGCCGAATGCGTGGTGATCAGACTGGTGGCCGCGACGGCGGCCAAAGCCAGTGCTTGCAGGGTTTTGCGCATGAGCCCCTCACTCGCTGAGAACGGATCTCGTTGCAGGGCGGCGATTTCCGTGAGAGTCGCATACGTCTAGACCTCTGGTCAATATGATAGGAAACTTTACATACTTAATTCGAAATGCCTGTTATGAACGATTTGCACAGGGCTGCGCATTCAAGTACGAGAACGCGTTCACGCCACCGCGCGGAGCTTGTCCGGGTTCATCATCCACATCAGCTGGTCGATGCGGTCGCCCGACGTGACCACGTTGACCACGCAGAACGGCGTGCCGGCGCGGCTGACCACGGCCGCGAGCCGGCCGTTGACCTGAGTGAGCGCCACCGACGCACCGGGCCAGAACGTGGCGGAGGCCGTCCGGACGACGTTCGCGACCATCGACCTGCCGACGAGCGGGATCTTCGAGGCGCCGCGGACCTTGCCGTTGCTGTCGGCGCAGCTCACGACGTCCTCGGCGAGCAGTTGCTCCAGCGCGGCGAGATCTCCGTTCTGCGCTGCGGCGATGAACGCTGTCAGCAACCGGCGTTGTTCCTCGGTGCTGACGGTCGTGCGGCGTTCGGTGGCGAGGTGTTTGCGCGCCCGGCTGACGAGTTGGCGGGCCGACGCCTCGCTCGCCTGGATGATCTCGGCGATCTCGTGGTACGGGTAGTCGAACGCCTCGCGCAGCACGTACGCGGCGCGTTCGGTCGGCGTGAGCTTCTCCAGCAGCACCAGCACGGCGACCTCCAGCGCGGCGTCCCGTTCGGCGCCGAGCTGCGGGTCCGCCGAGGTGTCGACGGGTTCGGGCAGCCACGGGCCGATGTAGGTCTCGTGGCGAGCCCGTGCGGTCTTGCCCGCGTTGATCGCCAGCCGGGTGGTGATCGTGGCGAGGAACGCGGCCGGGTTGCGCACCTCGGCGTGGTCGTAGTCCTGCCAGCGCAGCCAGACCTCCTGCAGCAGGTCGTCGGCGTCGAGCGCGCTGCCGAGCATCCGGTACGCGATGCCGAACAGGCGCGGACGGGCGGCCGAGAACAACTCCAGAGCGGTCACCCACTTACGACAAGGCAGCCCTGCGAGTTGTGACACGCGGCTGTCACAACTCGCAGGGCTGCCTTGTCCTGGTTGTGGACACCCGACCCCACCACCGAGACGAGGCTCCACAATGGACACGCTCGACGATCTCCGCCGCCACCTGCAATGGGCGATCGAGCTCGAACACGCGACCATCCCGCCGTACCTGTGCGCGTTGTACTCACTCGACCCCGGCCGCAACGCCGAGGCCGCGCAGGTCGTCGGCGGCGTGTTCGCGGAGGAGATGCTGCACCTGGCCCTGGCGGCGAACCTGCTCAACGCCGTGGGCGGCGAGCCGAAGCTCGACACCCCGGAACTCCTGCCGCCGTACCCACATCCGTTGCCGCACGGCGACAAGTCCGTGCACGTGCACCTCGCCCCGTTCGGCCCGGACGCGCTGGAGCTGTTCCTGCGCATCGAGCAGCCCGCGTCGGCGGACGCACCGGCCGAGACGGACGGGTACGAGACGATCGGGCAGTTCTACGCGGCGATCGAGGCCGGCATTCGCGCGTTGTGTGAAGAGCTCGGCGAGGAGCAGGTCTTCTGCGGCGACCCTGAGCGGCAGATCGGTGAGTTCCACCTGCGCACCGCGGGTGGTTCGGTGCTGCCGGTGCACGACCTGAAGTCCGCCCTGGCCGCGCTCGGCGAGATCGTGGAACAGGGCGAGGGAGCCGCGCGCACCGACGTGTGGGACGGCGACCGGGACGTCTTCCACCCCGACCGCGAGGAAGTGGCGCACTACTACCGGTTCCAGGAGCTCAAGCACGGCCGCCGCTACCAGACCGGCGACACCCCGCAGTCCGGGCCGACCGGGGAGCCGATCGTGGTCGACTACGACGGCGTGCTGCCGATGCGGCCCAACCCCCGCACGGCGGACCACCCGGAAGGCAGCGAGATCCGCGTCGCGCAGGAACAGTTCAACAACGCCTACTGCCTGCTGCTCTACCAGCTCGAAGAGGTGTTCAACGGCAACCCGGCGCAGCTCGGCGCCACTGTCGGCACGATGTACCAGCTGAAGGGGCTGGCGCAGGGACTCATGAAGGCGGGCGCCGGCCCGACGTTCGAATACGTGCCGGTGGACGAGCGTTCTTAGGCCTTGCGCATGCGGAGGTAGGCCCAGCCGACGAGCACGGCCGCCACGGCGGTGAGCAGCAGACCGCCCGTGGTGACCGCGTTCTCGAACTGGGCGGTCTGCGCTCCCGTCCAGCCGGGCTGGGCGATGGTGCCGGTGAACATCAGCGCGAGGACGGTGCCGCTGACGGCGACACCGGCGGCCGAGGTGACCTGCGAGGCGGTGTCGACGAGCGCGGCGCCGATCGAGGTCCTGTTCTCCGGCAGGCCTTTCAGCACGTTGACGCCCGCGACGGCACCGACCACGCGGATGCCGGCGGCGACCAGGACGAGGGCTGTCGCGACGGGCAGGTACCCGAGACGACCGAACAGCGCGTAGACGGCCAGCCCGGCCACGGTGACCGCGCCGCCGAGCCATGCGGCCCGGTCGAGGCCCGCCCAGCGCACGAACCGGTTGACGAACGGGCCACCCGCGATCAGCACGACGACCTGCGGCAGCATGCCCGCGGCGGCCAGCGCGGGCGACCACTGCCAGTCGAGCTGCAGCTGGAGCGTGACGAGGTAGGTGAGACCGGCCGCCGCCAGCCCGGTCGCGGCCTTGTACGCGAGGCCGCTGGCGACCAACGGGCGGGCGACGAGCTTCAGGTCGAGCAGCGGGTGACTCGCCGAGCGCGCGCGTACGACATAGAGGAACGCCATCGCGATCGTCAGCGCCAGAGCCGTCCACGTCATCCACGATCCGGCGCCCTGCTCGACGAAGAAGGTCGGCACTACCAGCGCGAGCACGATGGTCGCGGTGCCGAGCACGCCGCCGAGCACGTCCGCGGGGTCGCGGTGGAGCTCGGTGTCGGCGCCGATGCCGCGGCTGATGCCGATGAACGCGAACACCGAGATCGGCACGTTGATCAGCAGCAACGCCTGCCACGGCGCGACCGTGAGCACGAAGCCGCCGAGTGGTGGGCCGACGGCGAGACCGACCAGGCCCACGGTGGAGATGAACGTCATCGCCCGCACGCGCAGGTCGTCATCGGCGAACAACCGGAACGCCAGCGCGATCGAGCCGGGTGTGGTCATCGCCGCTGCCACGCCCATGAGCGACCGCACGGCGATCAACGATGCCACGGACGTGACGAACACGGTCGCCAGGCTCGCGACGCCGAGCAGCACCAGGCCGACGAGCATCACACGCCGCCGTCCGAACCGGTCCGCGACGGCGCCGAACACGAGCATCAGGCCGCCGAACACGACGGCGTAGGAGTTCGAGACCCACTGCAAGGCGGTCGTCGAGGCGTTCAGGTCACGGCCGATCGTGGGCAGCGCGACGTTGAGGATCGAGTTGTCGAGCATCTCGAAGAGGAACACCGCGGACAACCCGGCGAGGGCGATCCACGCTTCCCGCAGCGACCGCGGGGAGGTTTGCGTAAGCACGAACACTGTTCTACGGACGAACAGTGTTCGTGTCAACTGGTAGGGTAGGTGACATGAAGCGGAAGAGCTCGTCGCGGGAAGAGTGGGCGGCCCAGATCGCGGCGCTGGACGCGGCACCGGTGCGCAAGGAACCGATCACGGTCGACCGCATCGTCACGACGGCGCTCGCCCTGGTCGAGACCGAGGGGTTCGCCGCGCTGACCATGCGCCGGGTGGCCGCCGCGCTCGGTACCGGCCCGGCCTCGCTCTACGCGCACGTGCGGAACAAGGCCGAGCTCGACGACCTGCTGATCGGCACCCTGAGCAGGAACGTGTCGCTGCCGACGCCCCACGCCGGACGGTGGCGCGCGCAGTTCGCCGACGTCTGCGGGCAGCTGCGCGACCAGTTCCTGCGGTATCCGGGCATCGCGCAGGCCGCCCTCGCCGCCGCCCCGGCCAACCTGGACACGCTCCGGATCACCGAGGGCCTGCTCGCGATCCTGTTGAAGGGCGGTGTGGCACCGCGGCCGGCGGCGTGGACCATCGACGCCGCGCTCCTGTACGTCAGCGCCTACACGGTCGAGGCGTCACTGCGCCGTCACCCGGACCGCGACGAGGACAGTCGCGTGGTCGACCGGGACGAGATCCTGGCCCGGCTGCGAATGCTGCCGGTGAGCCGGTTCCCGCACACGGTCGAGCACGCGGACGAGCTGAACTCGGGCTCCGGCCACGAGCGGTTCGAGTTCGCGTTGCAGCTCATGCTGAAAGGGTTGTGATCACTTCCGCTTGGCGTAGTCGGACTCACCCTGCCAGTCGATCAGCACACAGGGTTCGTCGCCGACGACCCAGGCGTCGTGCCCCGGTTCGGCGGTCATGAAGTCACCAGGCCCGATCTCTTCCTGCTGACCGTCGTCCATGACGATCTGCATCCGGCCCGAGACGCAGTAACCCTTGTGCGCCACCATGCAGCTGTCGGTCTGCGCGATCGGCTTGACGTGTTCCGACCAGCGCCAGCCGGGCTGGAAGACGGCACGGCCGACCGGGCCCGAGTCGATGTTGAGCAGCTCCAGCTGACCCATGCCCTGTTCGAAGGGACGGGTCTCCTCTGGCTTGTCGAAGCTTTTGACGAGCAGACCGGACATGGCCCACCTCCTAGGAGTGTCCGTCGAGGACAACACGCGCAGGGCCCTGGGCGCGCGTGGCACACGACCTGTTCGATAGGGCCGAACGGACATAGCTCCGCGTCCGTGTATCAGCGGTGTATCGGCCGTGGATGAGGCCCCCGGACGCTGTGGGAGCAGCGCAGACAGCGAAAAGGGGATCTCATGCGGTTCAGCAAACTCACCTTCGCGGCCATCGGCCTGCTGGGGGCTCTCATGGGCACCGCCGCTCCGGCCGGCGCGGCCACCGGGGAAGCGTTCACGGCCACCGGGTCCGACATCACCATCCAGCAGACGGCGGCCGGTGCGGTCAAGTGGATGTCCGACCGCAACGGCAGCACCGCCTACGAGGGCTACTGCGAGCGCGCGGTCCGCCTGGCGTGGAACCGCACGACGCACCACGCGTCGGCGATCGAGCACTGGCGGTCCTCCGACGGCGCCCGGCACACCACCGGCTTGCCGCCCAAGGGCGCGTTCGTCTTCTGGGACATCAGCCAGTACGGCCACGTGGGCATCGCGGACGGTGCGGGCGGCTTCTGGTCGACCGACGTCAACAACAAGATCGGCCACGCCAGCTCGACGTCGCACTTCAGCCACTACCTCGGCTGGAAGCCCGGCAACAGCAATTGATCCAGTGACCCCGCCGCGCGCGCGAGGGTGCGCAGCGCGGCGGGTTCGCCTTCCCGGTTCCCGGTGCGGCGGTAGGTTTCCAGCGCCTGTTGCACCAGGTCGTGCGCCTGCTGCGGGTGACCGTTCGAGATCAGCGCCTCGGCCAGCTCGACCTGGGCGAACGCCGTGCACCGCTCGTCGGTGAGGTCCATCAGGATGGACACGGCCCGGCGTGCGCTGACCAGTTCCTCGTCGTGCTCGCCGGTGCTGCGGTAGAGCGCGGAGAGCCGCACCAGCACCAGAGCCTCCCGGTGTGCGTCACCGAGATCCGCGGCCAGCCGGCGGGCACCGGTGAGCCATTCCCGTGCGTCGTCAGGCTTGCCGAGCGAGCCGAGCACCCCGCCGATCGAGGCCCGCACGTGCGCGACGGAATGCAGGTCGCCGGCGGATTCCAGCAGCCGCAACGCTTCGGCGTAGAACTCCAGCGAGCGCTCGTGTTCCGCCCGCAGCCGGTACACCACACCGATGCCCGCGACGGCGGTGCCCTGACCGCGTTCGTCACCGACCGAGCGATAAAGCTCTTGTGCCGCAAGCAGTCCCTGCTCGGCCTCGGCGAACTCGTTGCGGTAGATGTGCACCTGGCAGATGCCGCGCAGCAACGCCGCCTCGCCCGCTGTGTTCCCGGCCGCGCGAACGCTCTGCAACGCCCGCGCGTGCGTGCGCGCCCAGTCCTCGTAGTGGCTGTGCAGGTCGAAGAACGGCACACAGGCCGCCGCGAGCTGCCACGCCACGTCGTCCAGACCCGCGGCCGCCGCGATGTCCACCGCGCCGCACAACGTCCGCCGTTCCGCCTCGAACCACGCGACCGGCTCGGCGAGCAGGTGTTCCGGTGCCGGTACCGGGTCGACCGAGCAGATCGTGGTGCCGAACGTGACCGGTAACCGGCGTGCTGCCGTGACCGCGAGCCACAGCCACGCCCGCAACGTCCGTTCGAGCGCGGCCCGCCCGTCCGGCAGCGAATGTTCCAGCGCGTGGCAGCGCAACAGGTCGTGCAGCCGGTAACGCGGCTGGCCGATGCCGTCGGCGCCGTTGGACTCGAGCAGGTGAGCGTCGACCAGCCGGTCCACGAGGTGCTCGGTGCCCGGCTCGTCGAGCAGCGTTTCGACGACCCAGCCGGGGAAGTCGTGCGGCCCGAGCAACGCCAGCCGTACGAACGCCTGGAACTCGCGCTCGGGCAGCTGACGGACGCTCAGGTCGAAGCTCGCCCGCACCGCCAGCTCGCCGGAGCTCAGCTCGCGCAGCCGGGTCGACTCGTCGATTAGCCGTTCGCGCAGGACCTGCATCGACCACCCGCCGCGCCCGGCCAGCCGGGCACCCGCGACCCGGATCGCCAGCGGCAGATGCCCGCACGCCGCCGCGATCGCCGCGGCCTCGTCGGGTTGCGCGCTGACCCGGTCCTCGCCCGCGATGCCCGCGAGCAGTTCCGCGGCTTCCGACGGCGCGAACGGCGGCAGCTCGACCTGCAGCGCGCCGGGCAGCTCCGCCAGCCTGCGCCTGCTGGTGACCAGGACCGCGCACCCGGCGTCGGCGGGCAGCAGCGGCACGACCTGGCTCACCGAGGCGGCGTCGTCGAGCACCACCAGGACCCGGCGTCCGGCGAGCTTCGAGCGGTAGAGCGCGGCCCGGGCGGTGACCTGCGCGGGCAACCCGGCGCCGGTGACTCCCAAGGCGTGCAACAGTTCCGTGAGCACCTCGCTCGCCTCGCGCGGGTGGTCAGAGGTGCCGCCGAGCTCGACGTAGAGCTGGCCGTCCGGGAAGTGGTCACCGACCTGGTGCGCCACCCGGATCGCCAGGGTCGACTTGCCGACCCCCGGTGGCCCGGTCACGCCCGCCACCGGCGCGGACACCGAAGCCCGCCGCAACGCCGCGACCAGAGCCCCGGTTTCCGTGGTGCGGCCGCAGAAATCGGACACGGAGGGCGGTAACTGGCGAATGGGCGCGGCAGCTGGAACGTCGCGCAGGACCGCGAGCTGGGCCTCGCGCAACGCCGGCCCCGGCTCCAGACCGAGCTCGTCCGCGAGCCGGGCGCGCATGTCGGCGTAGACCTGCAACGCCTCGGCGCGCCGGTTGTCCTGATGCAACGCGATCAACAGCTGACCGCAGACGCTCTCGCGGTAGGGATGCTCGGTCAGCAACGCCCGCAGCTCCGGGATCGCTTCGGCACTCTCGCCCTGCGTCACCTGCAACGCGAGTCGTTGCTCGGTCGCCGAGAGCCGGGCCTCGTCGAGCCGGGCGATCGCGGGCGTCCACGCGTCGTGGTCCGGCAGGTCTTCGAGTGGCCGGCCACGCCAGAGGGATTCCGCCTGCCGCAGCAAGTCCAGCGCCGCGTCCGGCCTTCGGCGGGCGTCCGCGACCAGCTCGTCGAACATCAGGCTGTCGAGCTCGGCGGGGGACAGTTCGAGCACGTAGCCGGTGCCGTGGGTGCGCAGCTGTTCGTCGAGGAGCTGGCGCAACTGCCAGACGTAGGTGCGGACGTTCTGGACCACCGACCGCGGCCGCGACACGGGCCACAACGCCTCGACGAGCTGGTCGAGCGAGACACCGGTGTTCACGTGCAGCGCGAGATGCGCGAGCAGGGCCCGCTGCTTGACGCCGCCGAGGCTCTCCCTGCGACCGTCCCGCCAGACCTCGAGCGGGCCCAGCAACCGCACGCTCAACCCGCTGATGATGGCTCCTCCGCTCCCCAGAGCTGCTGCGCGCGGGAGGATATCCGCGGCCGGCGGCTCGACGCAGGTGTTCGCGGAAGAAGGCGGGCACACGGCTGGGTTGCGGCCTGATCCGGTACCGGTGGGCGTGGTTCCGCCCGGTGAGGTGCCCGGGAGATGCGCGCGTTCGAACCTCAGCGTGACGTGTAGGCGGCCGGCGTGGTGCCCGTCCACCTGCGGAACGCGCGGATGAACGTGGCCGCGTCCGCGTAGCCGAGCCGCAGCGCGACCTGCTCGACGCTCAGCCGGTGCTCCGCCATGAGCTCGATCGCCCGCGACCGCCGGGCCTCGTCGACGAGCTGTCGCAGGGATGTCCCTTCCTCGGCGAGATGCCGGCGCAGGGTGCGGGGTGACAGGTGCAGGTGCGCGGCGATCAGGCCGCCGTCGGTCACACCGTCGGCGATGATCGCTCGCACGTTCCGCACCACGCGCGGGGAGCGACGTTCGAGCAACAGCGAGCGGCACGCGCGTTCGCAGGCCGTCCTGGTGAGCGGATCAGCCTGGGGCAGCGGGAGGTCGAGCACCGCGGCGTCGGTGACGATCGCGTTGTGCGGTGCGCCGAACTCCACCGGTGCGCCCAGGGCTTGTGCGTAGTCGACGGACGTGGGGGAGGAGCGGAGTTCCACGCGCATCGACGGTGGTGGCTCGTCGAGGATGGTGCGCAGCATCCCGATCGTCACGGCGATCTCCCGTTCGACGAGGAACGGCCGCAGCTCCTCGTGATCAGGCCCGTCGTCCACGATCAGCTGGGCCTCGTCGCCACGCACCCGCATGCTCAACCCGGTGACCGCGTAGGTGAGCGGCAGGTAGCTCAGCCCGAACTCGACTGCGCCCCGCACGGTCGGGCAGGTCAGCAGTGCGAACCCCCAGACCCCGTAGGCGCGCAACGAAAGCCGCTCCCCGACCGCGAAGCCCACACCGGGCGCGTGACCGGTCCCGGTGACCAGGTTCGCCGCCACGGCCAGTTCCTGCGCCCCGCTCACCACCGAGTCGCCGTGCAGCATCTCCGGCGAGATTCCCGTGCTGTGCAGGCATTCCCGCGTGTCCACCCCGTGCTGCGCGCCCACTTCCACCATCGCGCGCACTCCGGCGGTGCCCCTGCGGAACCCGGGTGGTTGGCCGGAAAGGTCAACACGTCGGCCGCGAGGGCCATCAGGCGCCACCGTCTTTCTCCCTACCGTCGAACCAGGCTGAGGGCGCCGGTGCCCGAATCCGATCCCACGATAGGGGCGGCCGGGTCACCGACCAGCGGCATCACCCGGACGCCGATGATCCAGAAGGAGCACCATGACCCGCACAGTTCTGGTGACAGGCGGCAACAGGGGCATCGGCCGGGCGATCGCGGAGGCGTTCCTCGACGACGGTGCGCACGTGGCGGTGACGCACCGCGGCGGAGACTGCCCGGACGGCGCGTTCGGAGTGAAGTGCGACGTGAGAGACCGCGAGCAGGTCGACGCGGCGTTCACCGCGGTGGAAGCGGAGCTGGGGCCGGTGACCGTGCTGGTGGCCAACGCCGGCATCACCGACAGCACGCTCATCACCCGCATGACCGAGGACAGGTTCAGCTCGGTGGTGGACACGAACCTCACCGGCGCGTGGCGGTGCGCCCGCCGCGCCGCCACGCCGATGGTGCGCGCCCGGCACGGCCGCATGATCTTCATGTCCTCGGTGGTCGGCATGTACGGCAGCGCCGGCCTGACGAACTACGCCGCCAGCAAGGCGGGCCTGATCGGCCTGGCCAGGTCGCTCGCCCGCGAGCTGGGCAGCCGGGGCGTCACGGCGAACGTCGTCGCGCCGGGCTACGTCAACACCGACATGACCGCCGCGCTGCCAGAGCAGTACGGCAAGCAGTACCGCGACGCGATCCCGTTGCGCCGCTTCGCCGAACCCTCTGAGGTGGCGTCGACGGTGGTGTGGCTCGCGAGTGAGGGCGCCCGATACGTGACGGGTGCGGTGATCCCGGTCGACGGCGGCCTCGGGATGGGGCACTGATGTCCTCCGTGCTGTTGATCGACGACGAAGTGCTGGTGCGCAGGGGGTTCCGGCACGCTCTGGAGGAAGCGGGCGACCTCTGCGTGGTGGGCGAGGCGAGTGGACTGGCGGAAGGCCTGCGGCTCGCGCAGCTCCGGCGGCCACAGGTGGTGATCACCGCGGATGTCTCGGACCTGGCTCGGTTGCGGGTCCTGGCCGGTGGCGTGATCGCGTTGGCGGGGGAGGGCAGTGACGCGCGGCTGCACCAGGTGCTGACCGACGGCGCTCGGGGGTTTCTGCTGAAGCGGGCGAGCCACGAGGAGCTGCTCGCCGCGGTGCGGGCGGTGGCTCGGGGGCACGCGTATCTGTGTGCCGAGGTGACGGGACGGTTGCTCGACAGGTTCGAGATCCTGCCCCCGCCCGAGGAGGTGGATCGCGGGCTGGGGTTGTTGAGCGAGCGGGAACGGCAGGTGCTCGCGCGGATGGCGCGTGGGCGCAGCAACGACGAGATCGCGCGCGAGCTCTACCTGACTTGTGCGACGGTGAGCTCGGAGACGCGGCGCCGCAACACCTCCTGCGGGGTGGGGCCGAGGAAGTGGCTCGCCAGGACGCGGTCGAGGTTCTCCAC